>NZ_JAMXXM010000024.1:0-36792 GCF_024129715.1 Acinetobacter lwoffii | reverse complement strand
TCGTTTAAATTCCCCATCATTAAATCTAGTTAAATTTTCATATTTCATGGGGCTAGTATAAACAATTTTTTACTTTCGCAAGAGATCTATTGAGCCACTATTTTTTATTTATCGTTTTTATGTTTAAGGAAAAAATTAAACTAAAATAATCTTCACATAACACTATAACTAAAATATCTGAGATCAGAGTTTTATTATATTATTAAATCTACTTCATAATAAAAAAGCATCCGAATCGGATGCTTTTTTATTGGACTTATTTTAATACCACGGCATTAAAAATTAAGCTTGTAACTCACGAGCTTTAGACATGGTTAATGCCAGGTCTTCAATCATGTCTTCCTGACCACCTACCGTACCACGGCGACCAAGTTCCATCAGGATTTCACGCGCAGATACGCCATATTTCGCTTCAGCACGTTTAGCAAATAACAGGAATGACGAGTAAACACCCGCATAACCTAAAGTTGCCGCATCACGGTCTGCACGAATCGGGTTGTGCATCATTGGAATCACTAGATCTTCAGCAACGTCTTGTACTTTGAACAGGTCAACGCCAGTGTCCATACCCATACGGTTTGCCACAGCGATAAACAGTTCAAGTGGCGTATTACCTGCGCCAGCACCCAAACCTGCAGATGCCAAGTCAACACGTACTGCACCTGCCTGAACCGCAGCAACAGTATTCGATACACCCATACCTAAGTTGTGGTGACCGTGGAAACCAAGCTCAATGCTTGGGTCCAAGTGTTGACGTAAGTGACCTACGCGATCAATAACGTCTTGAGGAAGCATATAACCTGCTGAATCTGTCACATAGATACAGTTTGCACCGTAAGACACCATCTTGTTTGCTTCTTCAAGCAATTTTTCAGGTGTTGCCATGTGCGCAAGCATCAAGAAGCCCACAGTGTCAATGTCTAGTTTACGTGCAGCGGTGATGTGCTGTTCAGAACAATCCGCTTCAGTACAATGCGTCGCCACACGAATAGTAGAAACACCAATTTCATGTGCCATTTTCAAATGGTCAACCGTACCGATACCAGGAAGAAGCAATGCAGAAATTTTTGCATTTTTCATACGTGGCACAACAGCAGACAAATATTCTTCATCTGTTGCAGCAGCAAAACCGTAGTTCACTGATGAACCGCCCAGGCCGTCACCGTGCGTTACTTCAATTAAAGGTACGCCAGCATCATCAAGTGCTGTTGAAATTGCAATCATTTGCTCAACAGTCGTTTGATGGCGCTGCGGGTGCATACCATCACGCAAAGTCATATCATGAACAATAATCTTAGACATTTTGGTATTCCTTTAAGCTTCAGCGATGTTGAACACGTGTTCTGCGAACATTTCTGCAGTACGTGCAGCTGCTGCAGTCATAATATCCAGGTTACCTGCGTATTTCGGCAGGAAGTCACCCAGACCTTCAACTTCCAAGTAAATTGATACACGGTTGCCATCAAATATAGGACCATTTACAAGCTTGTAACCTGGTACGTATTTTTGAACTTCCTTGATCATGGCATGTACAGATTCAGTGATCGCTGCCTGATCCGGCTCACCTTCTACTAGACAGTGAACAGTATCACGCATCATTAGAGGTGGCTCAGCCGGGTTAATGATGATGATCGCTTTACCTTGTTTCGCGCCACCGACTTTCTCAATTGCACCCGCAGTAGTACGGGTGAATTCGTCAATATTTTTACGTGTACCCGGACCGACCGATTTAGTCGATACAGTCGCGATGATTTCGCCATATTCAACCGGTTGAACACGTGAGATTGCAGCCACCATCGGAATCGTTGCCTGACCGCCACATGTCACCATGTTCACGTTTGGCACTTCACCAGCCGCAAGCAATGCTTCCAGGTTGACAGGTGGTACGCAGAATGGACCGATTGCAGCCGGTGTTAAGTCAATCATTAACACGCCAAGTTCATTGAGCTTGCGGCTGTTTTCTGCGTGTACGTATGCAGACGTTGCATCGAATGCAATTTTGATGTCATCTTCGATTACGTGTGGAAGAAGACCGTCTACACCTTCAGCCGTGGTTTTTAAACCCATTTTCGCAGCACGCGCCAAACCTTCAGAAGTCGGGTCAATCCCCACCATCCAAACAGGTTCTAACCATTCGCTGCGTTGTAATTTATAAAGCAAATCAGTACCAATATTCCCTGGACCGATCATTGCACATTTAATCTTTTTCATGAATGTACTCTCTTGGAATCTTGATTATTCAGCAGCGAATGCAGCGGTTACTGAACCGAAGCCTTCAATTTCAACTTTGAATTCATCACCTGGTTGCGCCACAACCATTGGACCTAAAGCACCCGTCAAGATGATGTCACCTGCCAACAATGGACGGCCACGACGCACCATTTCATCTGCAAGCCAAACCGCAGCATTGAGTGGGTTTGCAAGACATGCTTTACCCACGCCTTGAGAAACGACTTCCTCACCGCGCGTCATCACCATCTTGCAGTTCACCAGATCAAGTTTTTCTAACTTAACCGGCTGAGAACCCAAGACAAATGCAGCAGAAGATGCGTTATCCGCCACAGTATCAATCAGGCTAATTTTCCAGTTTTCGATACGGCTATCGACCACTTCAATTGCAGGCAATGCATAATCAGTTGCGCTGATAATGTCTGCATACGTGTGTTTTTCTTTGGTTAAATCCTGGTTAATCACCAATGCGATTTCTGCTTCAACTTTCGGCTGAAGCAGAAGGCCAGCTGGAATTGCTTCACCATCGCCATAAGCCATGTCGGCAAATAACATACCAAAATCCGGCTGATCTACACCCAGTTGCGCTTGAACGACTTTAGACGTCAAACCGATTTTACGACCCACCAGACGGCGACCTTCAGACAAAGCACGCTCGGTATTCACTTCCTGAACGGCATAGGCGATATCTACGTCAGCACTTTCACCGCCAAGTTCCGGGCGAATCGGTGCAATCGCAGTTTGTGATAATTCAGCGCTACGAAGTGCTTGTGCAACTGATTCAACAACAGCAGAATTCGACATCAATGTTTCCTTAAACTGCAAAAATTAGGCTTATGCTGGGATCTAAGAAGGACAGAAAATAGGGACATGATCAGGCTGATCATCTGCATGGACTGCCTTTCTCAGAGCGAGCATAGGAATAAACAGTTTTAGGATGGGAAAAATCCGGCGTTTGCGCCAATAGTTATTTTATTTTTTGCTATAGCTATTATCTATAAGAATAATTTATAAAAAACGAAATAAAACAAAATCTTATTATTTAAAACACATTTCTATTTAGCAAAATAACTGCCGTAATATGACCGAATAAAATCAGTACAATTACGACTTTAGACTAAAAGATAAGAACCAGCGCTTAAATCTGCCGCATTCCCCAGCCAATTTAAACCGGGGAAATACATTCCTTGCACTGCAACCAAGATACTGGATTAAACTGCTTGTTTCCATTGGACTTTAGCCAACAATGCACTATGCAAAGCAGCCACATCATCCACGATACAGACTGGATTAAATTGAGCCAAAAGTTCTGGCTCATGCACGCCATAACTTACTCCAACGCTTGGCATGGCAATATTTTGCGCCATTTCCAGATCATAAGACGTATCACCGACCATGATGGCATGTTCAGCCTGTACACCGGTTTCCGTCAGAATTTCTTCTAACATTAATGGATGAGGTTTAGAACGGGTTTCGCTGGCTGCACGCGTGGTCACAAACAGCTCTTCACTGTTCGTCTGTTTTAATACACGATCCAGACCTTTACGACTTTTCCCTGTGGCTACTGCCAGCTTCACGCCTTGCTGCTGTAAATCTGCGAGCATGTGCGCTACGCCCTCAAACCAAGAATCTCCTGATGAGTTGGCAACATAATGATCTGAATAGGCCTGTAAAATATCGCTATGTAATTCTGGTACTGTCGGGAATAAACGCTGTGCAACTTCAGGTAAACCCAGTCCAATAATACTTTTCGCATCTGCATCCGTTAAAGGCTGCTGAAATTGCTGTGCGGCAAACTGCAAACTCGCCACGATTTGACCGACTGAATCAAATAAAGTGCCATCCCAATCGAAAATGACCAATTTTACAGGTGAGTTCATAAAAGATTTCCTAGATTTGATTCAGTCTTGAAGCCCTCTCCTACAAGGAGAAGGAATTTTTCATTCTTAAGCAAATGACTTTATTAAAAGAACCAATAAAGTCGAATTATCAATGAAGTTTTAATTCAACATTACTATTTAATAAGTAACGTGCCCTCTCCTGAACGAGTTTAAAGCACTGCTTTAAACGACGTGCAAGAAGGAGACTTGCGCAGCAGTGCTGCTTAGGGAGAGGATTCTTTCGAAATTTAATCTCCCCTCTTGCGGAACAATGTTCCTCATCTTTAAGAAATAGGGGAATTCCCTCCTTTTTCAAAGGAGGGTGAGGGTGGATTAAATTTATTAAAAGAAAAAATAAGTCCTTATTGGGCAGCCGGTTTATCCGCTTTCTGCGCTCTTAACTGCGCCACCAGACTCTGCATATCTTCCGGCAATGGCGCTTCAATCGCTGGATAGCCCGGAATGTCCAGACGCATGGCATGCAGACACAAACGGCGTGGTTTTGGCCCACGATATTCTGTTTCATGACCATACTTTTCATCGCCTACGAGTGGATGACCAATGCTCAAACCATGAACACGAATCTGGTGGGTACGACCAGAAAGCGGAGATGCATACACCAGTGTGGCATGCATAAAACGCTCTTGCACGTTCCACTGGGTTTTAGACTCTTTGCCTTCTTTCGGTGACACGCAGACGCGACGCTCACCATTGGCCAGCTCATAACGATGTAAAGGTGCATCAATCAGCTGTTTATCCAGACTGACCTGCCCTTTTACCACAGCGGCATAGGTTTTTTTGATTTTATGTTCACGCAACATATCTTGTAATGTTTTCAACACGCTACGCTTTTTGGAAATCATCACCAGACCGGAAGTATCACGGTCAATCCGGTGAATCAATTCCAGATACTTTTTACCGGTTGCTGCACGTAAGCCTTCAATCAGACCATAGGCCACACCGCTACCGCCATGCACGGCAATCCCGGATGGCTTATTCACGACCATCAGACCTTCATCTTCATAAATCACACGGGCCAATAAGCCTTGTGCGACCTTGTCCGAAACAGGGGCCGCGGTCTCATCTTTTTGTTCATAACGAATCGGCGCAACGCGAATCTGGTCACCGATTGCGAGTTTGGTTTCTGCTTTAATGCGTTTTTTATTGACGCGAACCTGGCCTTCACGAATCAGACGATAGATACGGCTTTTTGGCACACCTTTCAGACGACTAAACAGGAAATTATCGATGCGTTGTCCATCTTGATGTTCATCCACTTCAAACCAAGTGACGTTTTGCCATTGTTGCGTAGAATTCATACAGTTACTATGACCCAAAAAATACTAAAATTGATTAAAAACTGATCACTTAGGTTATGCTTTACACAAGAAACATAAGCTTAGCCCATAGGCAGATGATGCAAGGTTTGATATAGTCAGCGCACGGAAACCATCGTTTGTGAGTAAAAGTTGAATCATTTCAGATTTTTCTGAACTTGATTGTTCAATTAAAGACTCACATGATACGGGAAGGTCCCCAAAGAATTATGCCACGCCGAAGGCTTATTATATCGGCAAACAAAGCAAACTGTTGCGTTTAATTGTACCTCAGGTACATAAATCAGTTTGTCTTAAAAAATATGTCGCCAACTTTGTTGGTTTTTAAACGTAAACTGATACACATCAGATTAGTCGCAACCTGAAGACGACTTCAGGCTACAGCGTTGATGCATTGGATCTGCACAGTTTGTAAAGATACGACGACAATTCCGTATCAAGACACTTTCTATAAAGAAGGGATGATCTTCGAGCAATGTGACAGTGAAAGTTACACACATCCAATGCACCGCTCGTCCGCCAGTGAAGCGTTCAGGTGACTTTAATCCGTTTAAAGATTGAAGCCGTATTGCCATCATCAATACGTGAATCAAAAACCGAAGCCCATCTATATTAAATAGAGCTCGGTCATAAAAGACTCAAACCACAATGAAATTCATTGCAGATTTGAGCCATTGATCCGTGATGTGTGATGTTCGCTACGTGTATAGCGATTTTTTGCTGTGTATCACTATAAGGTGTTACACCCATGAAACGTATGTTGATTAATGCAACACATGCCGAAGAAATTCGCGTTGCACTTGTCACTGGTCAGCGTCTTTACGATTTTGATTTAGAAAATCGTACCCGTGAACAAAAAAAATCCAATATCTACAAAGGTCACGTGACTCGCGTTGAACCTTCTTTAGAAGCTGTATTCGTTGAATACGGTGCAGGTCGCCAAGGCTTCCTGTCAATGCGTGAAATCGCAAATTCATATTACAAAGCCGACCCTCGCCAAACTTCAAATATCCGTGAACTGATCACTGAAGGCACCGAACTTCTGGTTCAGGTGGAAAAAGAAGAGCGTGGCAACAAAGGCGCTGCCCTGTCTACTTTTATCTCACTTGCTGGCCGTTATTTGGTCTTGATGCCAAACAACCCTAAAGGTGGTGGTATCAGCCGTCAGATTTCTGGTTCAGTGCGTGAAGAACTGAAAGAAATGCTGGCAACACTGAACGTGCCACGTGGTATGAGTGTGATTGTGCGTACTGCCGGGATCGGTCGTTCACAAGAAGAATTGCAACTCGACTTACAGCACTTGTTAGACCTTTGGGCACAAATCCAGAGCACTGCAAGTTCAGGTCCATCGCCAATGTTGGTACATCAGGAAGCGGGCGTAGTGACACGTGCCATTCGTGACTACCTGCGTGATGATGTTGCTGAAATCCTGATTGACTCAGAACAAGCCTATAACGAAGCCTATAACTTCGTAAAAGCGGTAATGCCACGTCAGTTAGAAAAACTGAAAACTTATACCTTAAATGAACCTTTATTCGCGCATTTCGCGATTGAAAGTCAAATTCAAACCGCTTATGAACGTGAAGTAAAATTGCCTTCTGGCGGTTCGATCGTGATCGACCAAACTGAAGCTTTAGTGTCAATTGACATTAACTCAGCAAAATCGACTCGCGGTAGCGACGTTGAAGACACCGCGTTGAACACCAACATTGAAGCAGCAGAAGAAATCGCGCGTCAATTACGTTTACGCGATATCGGTGGCCTGGTGGTGATCGACTTTATCGACATGACCAAAGACCGCAACCAGCGTATGGTGGAAGCGAAGCTACGCGAAGCTACGCAAAGTGACCGTGCCCGTATTCAGTTCGGTCAATTGTCACGTTTTGGTTTGATGGAAATGAGCCGTCAACGTCTGCGTCCTTCTCTTGAAGAAGCGACTGGCTACGTTTGCCCACGCTGCCATGGTACCGGCATGGTTCGTGATCTTCGTTCTTTATCACTTTCGATTATGCGTAAAGTGGAAGAGATTGCATTGCGCGAACGTCATGGTGAAGTTCAAGTCGAAGTTCCAGTGGAAATTGCGGCCTTCTTATTGAATGAAAAACGTCACACCTTGGTGTATTTAGAACAGACTTCAAATGTACGTGTGACTGTGTTGCCGCACCCGCATCTGGAAACACCGCATTATGAAATCACTTATAATGCCGAAGGCTTTGCACCAACCAGCTATGAACGTACTGAAGCAACACGTTCAAGTGAAAAAGAGTTGGGCTATGAGTCATCTGAATGGCATTTAGAAGAAGAACAACATACGCATGCTGCTGCACCAGCGCCTGCTCAACAGCAAAACAACGGCAGAAACAATAAACGCCGTAACCAGCAAAACCAAAATGCACAGCAAGCACTTGTTGCGCAACAAGCTCCTGCCCAAGCGCAAGTTGCTGCTCCTGCATCTAGCCCATGTGCCTGGTTAGAAAACCTGTTTGTTCAAAAACAGGCTGCGACTGTTGATCAATCGCGTACTGCCAACAATGCAGCTGCAGCAATTGAACAAATGATCAATGGCGGTGCGGTGAGCCGTGGTCAGTTCGGTCAATTGTCTGCACCAGTGGCACAACCTGCGCCACAGCAAGTGTCTCAACCGGTTGCTCCGGCAAGCAGCAATGCTTACCTGGCACCATCGACTGTAGCGCAAAAACAGGAACGTGATGCTGAAAAGCCGGCAGAGCGTGATGAAAGAGCGCCGCGTCATAACAACAAAAAACCACGTAATCCGAAGCACAAAGAACCGCGTGAGCAGGTTCAGTCTGAAGCTTCCGCGCCTCAACAACATCAGGTGCATGAAGAAGTGGTTCAGGTATCTCGTCAAGAGCAACGTCATGAAGCACGTGAAAACAAGCGTAATTCTCGTCGTCAGCATCACAACGAGCCATCTCAGCAAAATGATGTTCAAAACAATGAACAACAGCCACAACAGGCAATGCCACGTCGTGACCGCCGTAACCAGCCACGTCAGGAACGTCCAAATCGCCACCGCGATCCAAGCGTGCTGAATGAGCAGGCTCAACAAGCAGCACCTGCAGTCGTTGAAGCTCCGACAGTCAACGACAAGCAGCTTCGTGTTGAATTGGTCGATGCACCCCGTCAAGACGTGATGCCAACAGCTATGGTGGTGAATATTGACCAGGCGAAAAGCGAAATCGTGGCATTGAATGACAATGCTGCAGTTGCAACGCCAGCGGTTGAAGTGACTGCACCGGCAGATGCGCCAGTTGAAGAAGCCGCGGCTGAAAATGTAGTGGAAGCTGCGCTGACAGCCCCTGTTGAAGACGTTGTAGCAGCTGAAGACTCAAGCACTGAAAAACCACGTGCCAGCAACGATCCGCGTCAGCGTCGTCGTCAGCAGCGTGAAGGACAGCCTCAACAGGCTACAGTTCAGCAGTTGACTCCTTCACAAGTACCGACTTTGGGTCAGTTCACTATTGGTAGCCTGATTCGCCATGTTTATGGTGAAGACTGCTCCGTACTGATTGAACAGTTTGGTTTATTGCCAACCTTTAACCGTGCTCTAGAGAAGTTCACAAAAGAGTACAATGCGAGTCTAGTGGCTGCAGCAACGCCTGCCACAGAGAAAAAACCGGTCACCCGTGATGTTCAAGTGACCGTAGCCAAGGTTGAAGCGGAGCCGGCTCCAGTTCTGGACCTGACTCCACCAAAACCGGTGTCGGACAAACGTGTCGCAAACGATCCACGTGAGCGTCGCCGTCTGGCTAAACAGGCTGCAGAACAGGCCCTGCAACAAGCCAAGCAACAGGCCAAAGTAGAAACAGCTCCGGCAGTTGAAACTGCGCCAGAAGCACCTGTAGCAGCAGAAGCGCAAGCAGAGTCTGCTGAAGCAGCGGCAACTGAAACTCCAGTAACCACTGAAATCGCTATTGAAGAAACCGTAAATGCTCAGCCAGCTGAACAAGCAACTGAAACTACGGCACCAGTAGATACAGCTCCTACAGAAGCGGCTCCAGTGACTGAAGCTCAACCTAGAGATGCTGCGCCAGTTGAAGCAAATGCTGAATCAGAAGCTCCTGTTACAGAAGCCCAGGATCAGGCCGAAGTAACAACAGAAGACACTGAAGCCAGCGAAGCTGAAAAAGCGGAGAAACAGGCTGCTCGTCCACGTCGTCCACGTGGTCGTCCACCGAAAAAAGCCAATACTGCAACTGAATCATAATTTGCTCAATTGCAGTCATCTAAAAAAACCTAGTCATTTCGGTGACTAGGTTTTTTTTGCTAGATTTAGTCAGAATAGGTTGATTGCACTAGTGTTTTAACGCTAAAAGATGGATAGCTCGTCTACTGTATATAAATTGAACGTATCGGATACGAAAAATAAATAGGATTCTCATGACCCAAATGAAACCACACGATCTGATTGGGATTGCAGATGTCGCTGCCAAAATCCCGGCTTTCTTGACCAAAGTGCCCAATTTGCTCACTGGTCTAAGACAGGCATATTTACGTACTCCGAACACACCGGCCGGCCTGGGTCTGGCTTTTGAAAAAGCCACCAAGCGTAACCCGGAAGGCATTGCCTTGCGTTTTGAAGAGCAAAGCTATAGCTATGCTGCTCTCAATGCTTGGGCCAACCAGATTGCCCATTTCTATCTATCCTTGGGCGCCAAGAAAGGTGATGTCGTTGCCGTGATGGTCGAGAATCGTCCTGAACTGATTGCCAATGTAATTGGTCTGGCTAAACTGGGTGTGACGACCGCTCTGGTGAATACCTCTCAAGTCGGCAAGGTGCTGACGCACAGTATCAATCTGGTCAAACCGATTGCTCTGATTGTGGGTGAAGAGTGCCGTCATGCAGTCAACGAGATTCGTAATGACCTGAATATTAGCAGTGACCGCCTGCACTGGTTTGCGGATCAGAATACTCAAACCGATCCGGGTCAGGCGCCTGAAGGCTTTATCAACCTGGCTGAAAAAACCGATCTTGCTCCCAAATTCAATCCATCAACCACCCATTCAGTGCAGGGCAAAGACGGGCTGTTCTATATTTACACCTCGGGTACCACGGGCCTACCTAAAGCGGTGATCTTTACCAATGGCCGCTGGACGCTGGCTTATGGCACCTATGGGCATGTGCTGAATCTTAATAAAGATGATGTGATGTACTGTACCCTGCCGCTTTATCATGCCACAGGCATGGTGGTGTGCTGGTGCGGTGTCATTGCAGGGAGCAGCACCTTGGCTATTCGCCGTAAATTTTCGACCTCTTCTTTCTGGAAGGATGTGCAAAAATTTGATGCCTCTGCGATTGGTTATGTCGGTGAGTTGTGCCGCTATCTGATGGATGCTCCCCCATCTGAACTGGAAAAAGGTCACCGCGTGACTAAGATGATTGGGAATGGCATGCGCCCAAATATCTGGGATAAATTTAAATCCCGTTTTGGCATTCAGGAAGTACTGGAACTGTATGCCTCCAGTGAAGGCAATGTCGGCTTTAGCAATATTTTCAATTTTGACAATACTGTTGGTTTCTCACCCACACCGTATGCGATTATTGCCTTTGATAAAGATAAAAATGAGCCGGTGCGGGATACTAAAGGCCGTTGCAAACGGGTGAAAAAAGGCGAAACCGGTTTACTGATTGGTAAAATCACCCGCCGTTCACCTTTTGATGGTTATACCGACCCGGAAAAAAACAAGTCAGTCATTATGCAGGATGTATTTACAACAGGTGATGCTTACTTCAATACCGGAGATCTGGTGCGCAATATCGGCTTCCGTCATGCGCAGTTTGTCGATCGTTTAGGCGATACTTTCCGCTGGAAAGGTGAAAATGTTTCCACGACTGAAGTGGAAAACATGCTGACTGAGTATGACAAAATCGTTGAAGCCGTAGTTTATGGTGTAGAAATTCCAAATACCAATGGTCGTGCCGGTATGGCTGCGATTACCCTGAAGCCCGATGTGAAATTAGATGATGCAGATTTAGCAGCCATGGCCGCTTGCTTTAAAAAATGCTTACCAGCTTATGCAGTACCAGTATTTTTACGCGTACAACAGCAAGTTGAAACCACAGGCACCTTTAAATATCAGAAAAATAAATTGAAAGAGCAAGCATTTGATCCGAGTAAAACCGATGAACGCCTGCTGGGGTTATTGCCAGGTGCAACGGCATATTCCGAGCTCACCGCAGAGATTTTTGCCAATATTCAGGCTTATCAATATCGCTTCTAAGTACTGAAGTTGCCTATTTTTTGTTTAGATAAAGCATAATTGTTGTATTTATAATCAAACATGGGCAACTTTGTTATTTTTTGCTTGCGCTGAAATGAGATCTTGCTACAATACGCTCCATCAAACAAAGTGGTGCTTTAAGCTATTTAGCTTGACTTGCACTGCACATTCAAACCTGGTTTGAATGATGGTTCAGGGTCGTTAGCTCAGCTGGTAGAGCAGCGGACTTTTAATCCGTTGGTCCCGCGTTCGAATCGCGGACGACCCACCACTTATTTGATATTCCTTGATGGGTCGTTAGCTCAGCTGGTAGAGCAGCGGACTTTTAATCCGTTGGTCCCGCGTTCGAATCGCGGACGACCCACCATCTTCCGAAAGGATCACGTAAAAGTACACCACACTCTTGCGTCATAAAAATGGTCATCATTTTTATTCCTCAGGGTCGTTAGCTCAGCTGGTAGAGCAGCGGACTTTTAATCCGTTGGTCCCGCGTTCGAATCGCGGACGACCCACCATTCTTTCCTTAGAATGTTTCTCTGATTTACTTCATTATATTTTAATTAGATTACGATGTTTTGGTCGTGTATTTCTGCACCCAGATTTTATGCTTACGCGTTCCCACCACTCGCCTTTATTGTCTAATCTAAATCGTATTTGAATTAAGCTTTCGACCAGATCAGCCAATTTTTATCAGGCATTATTTTTGAATATGAAAGGATGTGTCTTTGACCAGTTCATAGGCTTTTGAAGGTGCCGGATAACCGTGATCAAATAATTCCCGGTTGGTTTTTTCTTTTTCACTATAGATTTTTTCCAGATTCATGACCAAGTGATTTGAATCTTTAATCTTATAGTAAAAGCTCGCCCCTTCTTTGCGATTCACCACCACATCGGTACGTTCCGGATTGATAAACCAGCGGTCTTTACGGTAGGTGATATTGTGAGCCGTGCTGTTTTTGGTATTATCAATAAATACTTTGCCATACTGTAAAATGCTGCGATGCACCGTACCATCCGGCATCAGAGTCAAAATAAATTCTGCCTTGCCTTCAGTACAAGGCGCAAAGCGGCCATCACAATCGATTTCAGTATGATAGCGGCCAATAAATGCTTTAGCATCCTCTGGCACAGTGCGAGGGTTTAAATCAGCTTCTACCGGAACAGTCGCCTGCCCTGCGACCTGAGTTAAGGATTTGGCGCTGACAGTCACTACATCGGCCTTCGTATTGGCAGTGGAAATTTTAACGCCCTCTTCTGAGGTCGCCTGACTTTCCCATTCAGGTTTGACTTGCTGCTGATCACAGGCTTGCAAAATCACCACACTCCCCAACATCAGGCTACATTTAAAAAAACTGCTTAATGTACAACGTGATACATCCAATTTCATTTTTAATAAACCTAAATAGGAAACATGGCGAGCAAAAAGCACACAGCAAAGCTGATGAACTTTACACAAGAGTTCAATAGAATTTTCACTATGTTAGTAGCTCTTAGATCTGGTTTTAATCTTTATTAACATTACTTAACGATTTTATTTGTAATCAGCACTTTAAAAAGTTTAAGTAAACTCCATTTCTTTAAGCATGGATCCAGTTTTAGGATTCAAACCTATTTTTAATCAGGAGATTTTAATGGCCAATGTTGGTTTATATCGCTCTAACCGCTCAAACATGATTGCAGGTGTGATGGGTGGTATTGCTGAACGTTTTGGTTGGAACGCAAATTTATTACGTCTAATTTTTGTGGTGATTTCAATCATGAGTGCCGCCTTCCCGGGTATTTTGGTTTATCTGGTGTTGTGGTTAATCATGCCGAAAAAACAGTACAGAATTGATCATGACAGCGTTCATCAACCTCAGGGCTATCAAAATCCTGTGCGTACAGTGAATCAGGATAAACGCTATTAAGCTGTACAGTCATTTTTAACAAGCGTTCTTAATCAGTTTCATCGCAGAGCTTCCTCTTTCACCCCGGTTAAATGGGATGAAATTTTGATGCCACGGTAATTTCCCCAAGTTATCGTGGCTTTTTTTGCCTATATTTTTTGTTATTTCTTTGCTGTATTACAGCTTTTCACTTTCTTTCTTAGTTGAATTCACGATAAGTTCAATATTCTAATTTTTGAAATGGATTTCATATGACTCAGGCAGAATGGATGATGCTGTGGCTCTGTGCCGTAGCAGCCCTGCTGCATGGTTTAAGCGGCTTTGGCTTTCCCATGATGAGTACGGCTGTTCTATCCAGCGCATATCCACTTAGCATCGCGGTTACCCTTGTCATTTTGCCCTGTCTGCTGCTGAACCTGATCATGCTGAATGCCGACCCTGCGCATAGCCTGTTGAATAGCATTGGCTATTATATAAAACGTTATTGGCCATTAATGCTTAGTAGCCTGATCGGCAGTGTACTCGGGGTCAAGCTATTACTTTGGCTCAATGAGGCTTATTTAAAACTGTTACTGGGTCTGGTGATTGTATTTTATGTCTTGGACCAATTACGGGCACGGCCTTTGCAAGTTAGTCCGCATATTTCCAGCATGCTCTGTTTTGGTTTACTGGCCGGCATTATTGGAGGTGCGACCAATGCTATGGCACCTTTTCTAATGATGTATCTGATGAGTTGCCAGCTGTCTAAAACAGCTATTGTCATTATCAGTAATCTCAATTTCATTGCCGGTAAACTGATCCAGCTGGTTTTACTGTTTCCAATTCTGATCACACTGGAAACCCATCAACAGCATATTCTGATCGGGATCAGCTTATTCGCCCTTGCTGGTGTCTGGATTGGAGGCAAAATACGCCATCGTTTATCTCAGCAGCACTTCAAATGGATTGTCCTGGCTTTACTTCTCGGTTTGGGCTTATATGCCCTCTGGCAAAGTGCTGGATTATTGCAACAATCTGGTTATAGTATCTTTAAATAGGGTATTTTTAAACAAAGCAAAATTACAAATTTAAAGCTGATATAAAAAATGACATAAATAAAAACCTTGCAAGGAGAGCATATGACTCAGACCAACCTAGCTACCCCGACCAATGCTATGCCCAAAGGACTGCTTAAAGGCTGGATCCTTATTCTTGTCGCAGCCATTGTGGCCTATGGCTTATATCTTTACCTGCCCTATGACCAGAATGCCAATAAAGGACTGGCACTTTTAGCCTTTATCGGTATTTTATGGCTGACTGAAGCCATTCATATCACGATTACAGCGTTACTCGTCCCCGTGATGGCGGTATTGCTGGCCATGCCAATGGCCTCTGGTGAGGCACTGGTTCCGATTACCACACAAGCCGCTTTGGTCACTTTTGCCGATCCTGTCATTTTCCTGTTTTTTGGTGGTTTTGCGCTGGCAACGGCGTTGCATATCCAGAAACTGGACCGGAAAATTGCCATGTGGATCATCTCCATGTCCAGAGGGCATCTGGGCATTTCTGTACTGGCGATTTTTGTGGTGACGGCGCTGCTGTCCATGTGGATTTCCAATACGGCGACTGCTGCCATGATGCTGCCTTTGGCCTTAGGCTTGCTTTCACATCTGGATGTCAGCAAGGATCGTAAAACTTTTGTCTTTATCCTGCTCGGCATTGCCTATTCGGCCAGTATTGGCGGACTGGGCACCATGGTCGGTTCCCCTCCGAATGCCATTGCCGCCAAGGCCCTCGGCTATGATTTTGCCGACTGGATGAAAATCGGCTTGCCGATGATGTTCATTATTCTTCCTGCCATGCTGGTCAGTTTATATCTGGTACTACGTCCGAAACTGAATCATAAAATACAATTTGCGACCGAAGATATTCCTTGGACCAGAACCCGTATAGCCACCATGATCCTCTTTCTTTGTACTGCAATTGCCTGGATTTTCAGTAAAAAATTCACTGAAATTTTTGGTATTTCCCAGCCGGATACCTGGATTGCAATTTCGGCTGCCTGTATGGTGGTGATTCTGGGTACCGCAAGCTGGAAACAGATTGCAGAAAATACTGATTGGGGGGTGTTATATCTATTTGGTGGTGGTCTGACCTTGAGTGCCATTCTAAAGGATTCAGGCAGTTCGCTGGTACTGGGTCAAACTCTGGCCAATGCCTTTGGTGATACCTCCCCGCTGATGATTATTTTTGTAGTCGCTACTTTTATTATCTTCCTGACTGAATTTACCAGTAATACCGCTTCGGCTGCCCTGCTAGTACCAGTATTTGCCGCAATTGCGGATCAGATGGGAATGCCCAAAGAAATTCTGGTGATCGTCATTGGTATTGGTGCTTCATGTGCCTTTATGCTGCCGGTAGCCACCCCACCAAATGCGATTGTTTTTGGAACCGGTCATATCCAGCAAAGCGAAATGATGAAAGTTGGTTTTGTGCTGAATATCATGTGTATCTTTATTATTTCACTGTTTATTTACTGGTTCTTTATTTAATCATTACCGCTCTTAAACATCACACCCTCTACAAAGTACACTTCAGTGTGCTTTGTCGTATTAATCGCCTATATGTTGAATCTTTCTCTCATCGAAAAATAATATGCATTTAACAATGATAAAGATAAAGTCCCTATATTAAAAACATCAAAAAGTGGCAAACAGATATTGGACAGGATATTTCACTTAATCTCTCAACCGATCCAGAATTCTCCCTGGAAAATGACGCTTAACCTCGCGCTTGCACCTCTGATCATAGCTGTAATTTTATTCCCTTATGCGCTATTTAATGAAGCCAGCTATGGGGTTTTCTCCATTTTCAGAAGCCTGTTTTCAGCGCTTTTTATTAGCTTTTTTGTCTGCCTGACTTACTGGATGATGGTCTTCCCTTTCCTATTAGTGACTCACCTGCTGCTACGCCATTATCAACTGTTTAATATCATCACGATTTTAATGAGCTGCGTACTGGGAACCCTGATTCTGGCCTATATCTCGCATCCTTCAAGTGAAAATTTTAGTTCCCATTTTTTGTTTCTGCTGTGTTTTTCCCTGCCGATGGCACTATTTTACAGTTTTCTCAGCCGGCAAGCTGACCAGAGTTGATCACACATGCTCTGTTAAATTCCGTTTTAATTCGGTTTTAAACTTTCATTTTAAAATGATTCAGCTCCTGATTCAGTGCGGCAATCATATCTGCCCGACTGATAATTCCCACCAATTGCTGCTCGCTCACCACCGGAATATAGTTGAACGAACGCTCGACAAAATACGGCACCAGATCCTGAATGGGTTGTAAAGGCTGCACCGTAATTACCTTACGGGTCATGATATGTTTGACCTGATGCTCCCAGCTGCTACGGACATCAGCCGCGCGCTTGAACCATTCCACCACCTGATACATTGCCAGTGTACCGACCAGTTGTTCATCGGCATTAACGACGGGCAGGCTCATTAGGTTCATCTGCTTGAATTTGTCCAGTGCGTGCTGGATATCATCATTTTCATGCAACGTTGCCACATCCTTCGTCATAATATCCTGGCAGCTAAATTCATGCACTGCACGCGCATTGGCGCGGTTTTGTGCCTCCAGAATAATTTTTTGCAGGTCATATTCACTGATGTCCAGCAGCTCGGTACGCTGATCCAGGACTTCCTGAATATCCTGCGGTTGAATGGTGACTTTCTGGGTGGGCGTAGGATCTTTGGAGCGGGTATTTAGTTGGGCTTGCTGCGGATAATCCTTTCCAATCATCCGGTTAAAGACAATCGCAATCACCATGAGCAGAATTGAATTGAGCAGCACCGGATAAAATACAAAGGCATAACCCAATTCATGCACCGGCTGGCCACCCAGCACGGCGGTAATGGCCACGGCGCCACTCGGTGGATGCAGGGAATCTGTGGTCATCATCAGAACAATCGCCAAGGCCACAGCGACACTAAAGGCTTCGGTCGGACTGGCAATCAACAAGGCACAGCTTACGCCAATCACCGCAGCAATAGTATTGCCGACCAGAATATTCCAGGGCTGTGCCAGAGGACTGGCAGGCACTGCAAACAGCAATACCGAGGATGC
This sequence comes from Acinetobacter lwoffii, assembly GCF_024129715.1. Taxonomy (GTDB): domain Bacteria; phylum Pseudomonadota; class Gammaproteobacteria; order Pseudomonadales; family Moraxellaceae; genus Acinetobacter; species Acinetobacter lwoffii_U. The sequence goes on along the minus strand of NZ_JAMXXM010000024.1, from coordinate 19,110 downwards.
GCCCATCGGTGCGATATACCAAGCTTCAAAATCCCCCAGAATCCATAAACTCAACAAGGACGAGACTACCAAACCCAATAGTGCTCCAACTCCGCAGAGCAACCGGTCTTTGAGTGGAAGGACTTTGAAATTGGGTTTTAAGGTATTGAGCCAGTCGAGATGGGAGTGAAACACAGTGCGCCTAATCTTATTGTTTATAGATTTTGGGCATTATAGAACCAAGCCCGATGAAAGGCATCTGTGTTTTACATCTTTTCATCATGAATCGATCGAAGCTTTTTAAAACCATAATAATCTCGCTCAGCTTGAAAATACTGATCCTGTTTTTTTTGCAGAACAACCGCTCCCCTATCAATCGCCATTGAAATGGAAAAATCCTTTGTAACCATTTTGCTTAGTATATTTCCAGAACATTTTTATTGTGGCCTGCCTATTCATTCAGGTTTGATCAGGGGCTGGATTTTTAACAGCTCAACCTGACCATAATAAGTTGAAAATGCCACATCTCCGGCATCGACTCCAGTGCCGATCCGAATAAGATTTTCGACCGGAGCCAAACGGGTCGGATCAAACTGCACCCAGCCACCGTCTAAATAGGCTTCAAAAATGGCATGAAAATCGGGTAGAAACTTTTCAATTTCCACATAACCGACCACCATGCGTGCCGGAATTCCCAAGGCACGGCACAGCGCAATGCCTAAATGGGCAAAGTCACGACATACGCCTGCGCGATGCACCAGTACATCTGTAGCAGTGGTAAACTGATCAGAACTGCCAGACACATAAAAAATATTTTTATAAATCCACTGTTCAATGGCTTTGACCCGCGTATAGCCCGGTGTCATCCAGCCAAATGAGCGTTTCGCCATTTCCAGCAATAAATCTGAATTACAATAACGGCTGGCCAGCAAATAAGGTAATACTTCATCGGGCAGCTTAGGAATGGCTACTTCTTTCAGACCTTGCTGTAGCTCCAGAGAGAGGCTCGGTTGACGAACCACTGTCGCCGTATAATTCAGCTCAAAAGCCTCACAGGGTTCGACCTGTAGCCGAACATGATGGTTTTGATGCTGAGTATCCTGGAATTCATGCCATGCTACGGGCAGATTAAAGCTAAGTTTTTCTTCGAGAATATTCTGATCAGGATGATGTGCCGCCTGAAGCATAAAAATAAATTCTGTCGGTTGCACGACCTTGTATTTTAAATGGCATTGAATTTGGTAAGTGGTCATGAAGTTCCTTATTTTTAAGCATTATTATATTGCGTGAATATTAAACTAATTTAAGAACGACAATCGTATAAGATCCGTTGAACTTTATGACTCTCCAGTGAACAGGATGCCATATATCTGATTTATTCCTGATTTTCAGATCAGCCTGTATCAACCAGCAAAGCCAAAATCGCAGTAAGCCTTTAAATGACGCGTATCCTTTAAGCCTGTTTTATTTTTTTCAGAAAAGTATCCCTACATTAACCCTTTGCCACTCCCCTGCAAAGTCCTTATAATTGAGCACAATTTTTCTCTAATTTTAAGTGGATGACCATGAGTCGCGCCATATCGCATATTGATACCTTCCAAGGCTTAATTCTTGCCTTACAAACTTACTGGGCGGAGCAAGGCTGCGTCATTTTGCAACCTTATGATATGGAAATGGGTGCAGGGACATTCCACACTGCGACTTTCCTTCGTGCGCTGGGTCCTGAAACCTGGAATGCCGCTTATGTCCAACCATCACGTCGTCCGAAAGATGGACGTTATGGTGAAAACCCGAACCGTTTGCAACATTATTATCAATTCCAGGTGGTGCTTAAGCCAAACCCGGACAATATCCAGCAGCTTTACCTAGACTCATTAAAAGCGATTGGTATTGATCCTTTAGTTCACGACATTCGTTTCGTAGAAGACAACTGGGAATCTCCAACACTGGGTGCTTGGGGCTTAGGTTGGGAAGTATGGCTCAACGGTATGGAAGTGACTCAGTTCACTTACTTCCAACAAGTCGGCGGTGTTGAATGCTACCCTGTGACTGGCGAAATCACGTATGGTCTTGAGCGTCTTGCCATGTACTTGCAAGGTGTAGACTCAGTTTACGATTTGGTTTGGACCAAAGGTCAGTTCGGTACGGTGACTTATGGCGATGTGTTCCATCAAAATGAAGTGGAACAATCGACCTATAACTTCGAATATGCCAACGTTGAAAAAATGTTTGAATTGTTCGATTTCTACGAAGCTGAAGCAACACGTTTGATCGAAGCGAAACTTCCACTTCCTGCATATGAGCAAGTCGTGAAAGCATCACACAGCTTCAACTTATTGGATGCGCGTGGCGCGATTTCTGTGACTGAACGTCAGCGTTACATTTTACGTGTACGTACATTGGCACGTTCTATTGCGACCAGCTATGTAGCAGCACGTGCGGAACTTGGTTTCCCAATGGCTGAACCTGCATTACGTGATGAAGTGTTGGCACAATTAAAAGCGCAAGTTGAAGCAGAAGCGAAAGAAGCAAACAAGGAGAGCAAATAATGTCTAAACATACCGTTTTGTTCGAATTGGGTTGTGAAGAACTTCCACCAAAAAGCCTGAAAAAATTACGTGATGCCTTACATGCAGAAACAGTAAAAGGCTTAAAAGATGCTGGTCTTGTTTTTGATTCAATCGAAGCCTATGCAGCACCTCGTCGTCTTGCACTTAAAATTGTCAATGTTGATGCTGCACAAGCAGACACACAAAAACGTTTTGACGGCCCTGCCAAACAGGCAGCCTTTGATGCTGAAGGCAACCCGACGAAAGCACTTGAAGGCTTTATGCGTGGTCAAGGCATCACGGTTGATCAAGTATCAACTTTCCAAGCAGGTAAAGTTGAAAAAGTATGCTATTTAAAAGATGTCAAAGGTCAAAGCCTTGACGTTTTATTGCCACAAATTTTACAAAATGCATTGGATAATCTTCCAATCGCAAAACGTATGCGTTCTGCGGCAAGCCGTACTGAATTCGTACGTCCTGTGAAATGGGTTGTGTTGTTGAAAGACAACGATGTGGTTGATGCAACAATTCAAGATCACAAAGCCGGTAACGTCACTTACGGTCATCGTTTCCACGCGCCAGAAGCAATTACTTTAACGCACGCTGACGAATACTTAGCGAAGTTAAAAGCAGCTCACGTTGTGGCGTCATTTGAAGAACGTCAAGCCATCATTGATGGTCAAGTCAAAGCGCTTGCTGATGAAGTCAATTCAATTGCGATTGTACCAAGCGATCTTCGTGACGAAGTGACTGCATTGGTTGAATGGCCTGTTGCGCTTCGTGCAAGCTTCGAAGAACGCTTCCTTGCAGTTCCTCAAGAAGCATTGATCACCACGATGCAGGACAACCAAAAGTACTTCTGTTTGGTAAATGCAGACAACAAACTGCAACCGTACTTCATTACTGTGTCAAACATTGAGTCGAAAGACCCGACACAAATTATTGAAGGTAACGAGAAAGTGGTTCGTCCACGTTTGTCTGATGCTGAATTCTTCTTCTTGCAAGATCAAAAGCAACCGCTTGCGTCTCGTAAAGAAAAATTGGCAAACATGGTGTTCCAAGCAGAATTGGGTACGCTTTGGAACAAGTCTGAACGTATTGCGAAATTGGCTGTAGCACTTGCGCCTATTACAGGTGCAAAAGCGGAAGATGCTGAAAAAGCGGCACTTCTTGCAAAATGCGATTTAACCTCTGAGCTTGTGGGTGAATTCCCTGAACTTCAAGGGATCGCGGGTACTTACTATGCGCGTCTTGAAGGTGAAAATGCTGAAGTGGCTGAGTCTTTAGGTGAGCAGTATTTACCTAAATTCGCGGGTGACGTTTTACCGAAAACCAAAACAGGTACAACCATTGCCCTTGCCGACCGTTTAGACACATTGACGGGTATTTTCGGTATTGGTCAAGCGCCTACAGGTTCTAAAGACCCGTTTGCACTACGTCGCTCTGCAATTGGTATCCTTCGTCTTGTGACTGAAAACGAGCTTGATGTTTCAATTGAAGATTTGATCAAACTTGCGCTTGCTGCGTATGGCGATGTATTGAAAGATCACGACAAGACTTTGGCGGATGCTGTTGCATTCCTTGAAGGTCGTTACCGTGCGAAATACGAAGACCAAGGCGTTGCAGTAGACGTGATTCAGGCAGTTCAAGCCTTGTCGCCAAAATCTCCACTTGATTTTGACAAGCGTGTAAATGCGGTAAACCACTTCCGCGCATTGCCTGAAGCGGCTGCGCTTGCTGCTGCAAACAAGCGTGTTGCGAACATTCTGGCAAAAGAAACTGCTCCTGAAGGTGCTGTAGTTGAAGCAAACTTGGTTGAAGATGCTGAAAAAGCATTGTTCGCTGAACTTGCTAAAATTGCGCCTCAAGTTGAGCCGTTATTTGCTGCTAAAGACTATACTGCTGCGTTGTCTGCACTTGCTGCACTTCGTGCGCCAGTCGATGCATTCTTTGATGGCGTCATGGTGATGGCTGATGATGCTGACCTGAAAGCAAACCGTTTACGTATGCTTGCACAGCTTCGTGACTTGTTTACAAAAGTGGCTGATATTTCGGTGTTACAGCACTAAGCTTTAATTGCTTGAAGTTTAAACAAAACCCCGCTATAAATTAGTGGGGTTTTTATGTTGAATAATAATGAATAGTACATCTTTACAAGAAAATTTCTATGATGACAAAAGTATAGTTGTAGCACTAGACGAATCTACTTTAGCCAAGATTATTACTGAATTCCTTGGTAATAAAGAGACGCTTACGTATCAATCCGTTGGAATTCCATTTCTTCTTCGAAATAATGATCTCGAACAATTTCACTATTTAATTGAACAAAAATTAGCAGACCAAAAACAAGTATTCGAGTCCCATTTAACTGTTAGTTTTAATTATTCTGATAAAACTACTCGAACAATTAATGGAATTAAAGCACTAATAAAAGTTAATGAAGTACGTAATACCATTATTAATTCACTAACTATGACATGGAAAGTAATTAATCGCTTTCATAATCAAGAACAAGTCTCTACACAAATAATTGCTCTAACTTTTGATGTAATTAATGAAGAAATTTTGCTAACAATAACTCATACCAATCAAGCTTGGGCAATGGAAATAAAAAACTTATTGAATAACAAAATTCAAGAAGTAATGATACCTAACACCAAAACCACTAGAGTGTACAAAAAAGTAGGAAATTTAGGATTCTCTAGTGCCTTTCTTATTATTGTATTATTATTTTTCATATTTGACTTAGTAAAAACTGAAAACACAGAGAATAAACCCTCGAAAAAGAAAAATGATGTAGTTAATGTTGTTCTTGAAAACTATCAGCTAACTAATAATAAAGATGAGCTTATAATGTCACTAGCATTAATTAATAATCTTGACGATAAAACTGCATTGGAAACTTTTAAAAATACTCAATTTATAGAAAATAAAATACTACAAAACAAGATTGTTAAAGCTTATGAAGAAAAGTCAAAAAAAACATATAAAAACTTCTTCTTACAAATATTTATTCTCTTATTAAATTATATAGTCTCGCCGTTAATTATTATTTACTATGCAAAATATGCATATCAAAAATTGAGGAATCAATCTTTTATTATCATTAATAATTTTATGGAAAAGACTCATGAAAAGGCTATTAAAATGCAAAAAGACCTACCTTTTTACGGTATATCATTAATCGCATTTTCATTTATTATAGGAGTAATTGTTAACTATTTCTCCAAATTCTTCCTTTAATGTTCAATAGTATCCTCTACACAATAAAGAAGAAGACTATGGGCTTTTCTCCATCAATTTCATATACTCAACCTAACAACACTCAACAAGAAAGAATCATATGAAATTTAAAACACTCATTCTGACTGGTCTTGCGAGTATCGCAGTTACAGCTTGTACATCTGCGCCAAAAATCCCACAGCTTCAGGTCGGTGTCTTACAGGAAGTCCAAAATATTGAAGTGGTTCCAGACACGACCAACAACAAGGCAAAACTGACCAAATTCCTCGATAAATGCGTGATTGAATTCACCGGCGATATTGGCAATAACCGTGTTATTGAACAATGGTCATTTAAAGGCATGACTCTAATCGATGCCGGCTCAGCGACTTTCCAGCGCGATGGAACCAGTACTGCACAAAAATTTGACCTGCACGATGCAAGTGTACAAAAGAACTTTGTCAGCTTACGCGAACATTTCGCCAAAGATGCGCTGACACAATGTGACTAAAAAAATCGCCCTGTTTAAGTATAAAAACAGGGCTTTTATTTTGCTAAAACTCAATTCGCCCCTTCATCTGATTTCTACTGCCCTTTCTTTAAAAATTACAATATTCCGGCACAGATCAACCTGAAAGGCCGGCACTCTTCACAGGATATTCATTGTTTTTGACCCATTATCCGTTACACTGAAAAACAAACTCAGACCGCACTTAGACGAATTCGAGGTCGATCCATAATGAATATCAAAACCCCAATTATTTTAACGACAGCTTTAATGCTTTCTGTTCCAGCATTCGCACAAACCACGACTCAGTCTGCTAAACCGGTTAAGCCTTATGGTGAAAATCCGAACCTGCTGCATGTCTTTGCTTATAAAGCACAGGAAGGCGTGATTAATACTGCTGAGAAAGTCGGTGAAGCAACGGAAAAAGGCATTGCCAAAATCAAGCCGGGGGTAGACCGGGCCTGGAGCAATACCAAATCTGCAACCTCTGATACACTGCAAAAAGTAGATCAGGGTGCAACTCAGGCAGCCCAACAAACCGGTCAGAAAATCCAGCAGACCAAAGAAGTCTGGCGTGGAAATTCACAACAGGCACCTATCGTGCAGCAGCCTTTAAGCCAGTCGAGTGCGACGCAAAACCCAAATACACCACAGACTCAACCCCAGTCAGGATCAGCTACCAGTTATGCGGTAACCGATTTATAAAAAAAGCCCGTGATGGGCTTTTTTAATTTTTAGAAAATAAAACTATTACCTTGTATCGACGCGATCTATGAATTGACCTGTCGAATCGGCTGACCCTGTTTAAATGCTGCTACATTTTCGACCATTTGATCCACAATCCGTTGTCTTGCATCGACACTGCCCCAAGCATTATGCGGTGTCACAATCAGGTTGGGAATCGTAGAGTCGAGCAGCACATTGCCCTGTTTCGGTGGTTCTACCGTTAGAACATCTGTCGCTGCACCGGCAATCTTGCCTGCACGCAGAGCCTCAGCCAATGCCGCTTCATCGACAATTCCGCCACGCGCACAGTTAATTAAAAATGCGCTGCTTTTCATTGCATCCAGCTCAGTATGACTGATTAAATGGTGGGTATCTTCAGTGAGTGGACAATGCAAAGTTAAAAAATCGACTTGAGGAAGTAGCTCGGCAAATGGCGCACGAGATGCATCCGCCGGACGATTTGGCAGCGCGGCAATAAGCACTTTCATGCCAAAGGCTTCGGCCAGTTTCGCCACCGCATGGCCCAGTTCGCCATAACCCACAATGCCCAATGTTTTTCCGGCCAGCTCGACAATTGGCGCATCCAGCAAACAGAACTGACTGGCTTTTTGCCATTCGCCTTGTTCTAATGCACGTTGATAAGACAGGAATGAAGTCGCCAGATTGAGCATCAACATGATGGTATGCTGCGCGACTGCCGAAGTGCCATAAGCCTGACAGTTACACACGACGATCCCTTGCGCTTTGGCCGCCTCAAGGTCGACATTATTGGTGCCGGTTGCAGAGATTAAAATGAGTTTGAGTTGAGGGCATTGATGAATCGTAGCTGCATCGATCATCACCTTATTCGTAATGATGACATCGAAACCAGCTACACGGGATGCAATCTCGGCAGCCGAGGTCGCCGGATACAAAACTAGTGAATCAAATACTGCATGCAGTGCCTGAAAGTCCAAATCCTGCTGGTCTAAAGAAGCATAGTCTAAATAAACGGCTTTCATGGCTGTTCCCTCAATCCTGTTTGACAATTTATGTCTGTCATTTAAAACAAGTCATTGAGGCTTTTCAACCTGTTTCCAGCCTGATGCAATTAATCCAGCGGTTTATCCATATGATTACGTAGTGACTTGCGAATTCGATACACCACATACACAGACAGAATAATCATAAAGATGATGGACGCACTGACCATGATCACTGCAGGATGCACAGTTTCTGCATGTGCCAGATTGGGTAGAACCAAACCGAAGATAAAACATACTTGCATCATCCGAGTCGCTTGCATCATAGAGATCCCCTTCTTCGTTTCAACCATCGGGAACGATATAATTGGTTTATTATTTGTACCGCTTACCTCTATATTATGCCAAGCCTATCACATGTCAAATAATTGTTTTTATTAAAAATAAAGCTAATTTATTTCATTTTGCGTCATAAACTGCGTATTTTTGTTACTTTCATCGATAAAAGCCGTCGCGCCATACTCATTGGTACTCAAATTCAGCTGCTTATAGCTAAACATATAAAAATCGCTATAACGCTTCATTAAAATCGGGTGCATACCCAGACTGAGCTCATCCTGTTCCTTGATCAGTTTCATGATATGCCGGTCGTTCATCACCACCAGATAACGTTCATCATTCAGGTTAATGCTCAATAAACCATTACCTTTGGCATAAATCGGAATCAGGAATTTATGGTTCAGGGCAATTGCGCCTTCTGCATAACTTTCGATTTTATGGCTGATGACATTAAATACCAGACCATGCCCATACTGGTCCAACAGTAACTGACGATTTTCCTGTGGCAAATTCACATGAATGCCAAGCTTGAGCAGGTCATGCTGATCAACCTGTTTATTGCGTAACAGTTCCCGCAAAATCACTTGTTTCTGGCTGGCATCAAAAAACTGGTTATCCAGTTGCAGATCGTTATTTTTCAGAATGTGTCCCAAGGCCATGCGGTGTCGTGGCAAGACATTTTCGATCACCTTGCGATAATAGAACTTGCTGTTTTTCTTGACCCGACGCATTTTCTGGTAGAAATAAGTGGGCTCATATTCATGCACCAAAAAGTCATAGAGCAATTCGGAACTGGCCAAAACTGCGATCGCATCATGCCCGGTAAAAGGTAGATGCAGCACATGATGATGTGGGATTAGTGCCTCTAATTTCAGATAATGGGCACGATCTTCGGCACAGTAGGGATCATACACAATAATATATTCACAGGCGTTGTCGATATCTTCGGCCGCAACCCGCATATTGGCATTCAGCTCTGGCTGATAGAACATGTTATAGCGGGCATCATGTACATCTTCCGGATCAATCGAATATTGCGGCACCATCGCCACCACCCGTTGCACGCCCAAGGCACGGGAATATTTAATCGCGGCATAGCCACCCATCGAGCCACCATAGGCAATACGCTGCTGAAACGGCGCAATCAGATCTGCGATGGCTTGCAACATGTTCCACATGGAACCTTGCGGAAACCAGGATTTATGCTTGGGCATAATACCAAGCACATTAAACTCGAATTTCGCCAGTGACTTTTCTGCATTGATGTTGAGGCCCTTGGCACGGGTAATCAAATCGCCAAATGAAAAAATCAGTTCTGAAGAGGAGCCCGGCATAAAAATCGCGCGTATATGTTCATCTTCAAAAACAATCTGCTTGTCCATAACTTTCCCGTGCTGGTAAATCGAACCCTTCCACAACAATTCAGTCAATGAACGCTGTCAAAAAAGTGAATATGCTATTTTATATCGATCAAAAAGATTAAAAAGCGCAAAATATGACACAATCATTACATCCTGCAGCAAAACGGGGTTTTAGTGCGTCGGCTGAGCTCTATCAGCAAGTGCGTCCCGACTATCCGGCAGAAATCAGCCAATGGCTGAGTGAAACGCTGGCTTTGCCTGTAGATGCGCATCTTCTGGATTTGGGCAGCGGCACCGGCAAGTTTATCCCCTATTTACGCCCGCTCAGTAAGCACATTATCGCAATTGATCCTGTCCCGGAAATGCTGGCTCAATTAAAACAGGCGCATCCGGACATTCATGCAATTGAAGGCGTTAGCCATCAACTTCCCCTGCCTGATCATAGCCTGAATGCGGTATTTTGTGCACAGTCATTTCACTGGTTTGCCGATTCTGCTACCTTACAAGAATTAGATCGGGTACTCAAACCGCAGGGTTATCTGGTGTTAATTTGGAATCAGCGCGATACTCGGATCGACTGGGTTCAGGCCTTGGCCGATTGTATTGCCCCCTTGGAAGGCGATACGCCGCGCTATCATAGCGGCACCTGGCGCGAGGTCTTTGCACAGCAAACGCTATTTCAGCCCTATGCAGAAACCACAATGACCCAGCAACAGCATGGCAGTGTCGAGCAGGTGGTATCCAAGCGGCTGCTCTCGACTAGTTTTATTGCAGCCATGCCTGAACAGCAGCAGGCACAGTTAAAACAACAATTTGAACAGATCATCCAGCAATATACAGCCAAAAGCGCAGAGGAAATGATCGATTTTCCTTATGTCACCCATATCTATGTGTTCAAGAAAAGTAATTAAAAACAGGAGGCGATCATGAATAAAATACCAGGAATGACACGAACGCTGTTGTTCGCTGCGGCCATGCTGCTGATGGCATGTGACCAGAAAACGACCGAAACTCCGACTGAAGCGACAACAGATAATACGGCTTCAGATCAAGTCATGCAGGAACTGAAAACCGAGCCACTGAAAGACTTCCCTAAAACTACCGATGATCCACATGATATTGCTGCATTGACGGATTATGAACAGCGCTTTCAGGAAATGAGCAGCGACCTGGAAAAAGAATTAAACAGCATGCGCGATGATGAAAATATGACAGAAGAATTTGTCCAGCAACGTCAGCGTGATCATGTCCAGTCAGCATTGAATATGTTGAAGGCTTTAGAACTGAAAACCGAACAGGGCCGTTATATTCAGGGCTTAATGTATCAATACTGGGAACATCAGGACAAATTACTCAATACTCCCAAGACTCAAGCTGCGCCCGTAAATGAAGCCAGTGAGAATGTCAAAGGTCTAGGGAAATATCTACACGCCCAAGAACAGCTGGAACGCTGGCGTTCGCAATATCCGGATCTCGCCAAGAAAGAACCCGCTTCCCGGCAAGTGAAGGAATAGTCTAGGATGCGAGAATGGCACACAGCTTAGATCAAATACAAAAATAATCTAAGCTGAGCTGGCAGCTTAAAAACAGCGTGGATGAGCAAGACCTATTCTGCTGAGTCTGAATCTCAGCATAAGCGCCAGAAATGACTTAATCTGCTATCAGAAACTGATGCACACCTTCCAGAAACTGATGCACACCTTCACCCGCTGCACGCCCTGTGGCAAAACAGGCGGTCAGTAGATAACCGCCGGTCGGTGCATCCCAGTCCAGCATTTCTCCACACAGGAATACATGTGGATTAGATTTCAATTGTAGCTGTTCTGACAACACTTCACGCTTGACACCACCCGCACAGCTAATCGCCTCTTCAATCGGGCGGAAACCTGTGAGTGGAATGGTCAAGTGTTTAATTTTTTTGGCTAATTCAGCAGCATCTTGCCATACTGCTTTGGCTACCAATTCCCGTACTAAGGCCGCCTTGGCACCGTCCAATCCGGCTTTACGCCAGACATTAGTTAAAGACTGCTTCTTGCTTGGCTGTAATTTTTTCGCAAGCTGTTCGATACTCTGATTCGGAAATAGATCCAGATGCAACTGCATCGGCTGCCCCTGTTTCAGTTGCTCACGTAAACTCCGTCCCTGCTTATAGATCAGACCACTTTCCAGACCATAATGACTGATCACGATATCGCCGATGGTCTTTTCACCTTGCCCAACCCATGCTGCAACACGTTTCAGCGGCTGACCAAAGATGGGCTGCATAAACTGAGACCAAGGATATTCCACTCCGGCATTACTGGCCTGAAATGGCTCAATTTCATCCGGTTTCAGCCAGGCTTGCCATGCCCCATCACTCCCCAACGCTGACCAGGACACTGCACCACAAGCCAGAATAATGGCATCAAAATGTTCAGTGCAATCTTCATTATTTTTCAGATCATGCAACTCAAGCTGTTGTTGCTCTAACTGGCTAACTTTATGCCGGTAATGAAACTGAACGCCATCACGGGCCAAACGCTTGAGCCAGGCACGCAGCAAGGGTGCGGCTTTCATTTCAGTCGGAAATACCCGACCAGACGAACCGATATAAGGTTCAATACCGAGCTGTTTCATCCAGTCTTGAATCCAGAGCGCATTCCAGCGTTTGATCCAGGGAGACAACCACTCCACCTGATCATAACGTTGTACAAACTGTGGCACAGGCTCGGCATGGGAGATATTCAGGCCGGTTTTACCTGCCATCAGGAATTTACGCGCGGCAGACGGTTTTTGCTCATAGATATGCAACTCATAATCAAACTGACTGAGCACTTCTGCTGCCATTAAGCCTGCGGGGCCTGCGCCCACAATAGCAATGCGTTTGCTCATCTGCTTATTCCGCTACGGTGGCATTCTGCCCTTGTAAAGGCTGGAAATCATCAAAGCGCGTTACATATCTTTCAGGTTTGCTGATGATCAGTTGCTGGCATAGTTCACCGCGCTCCAGATATTTAATTTCAAAATGGGTACGCGCCGAATCTGCAGCAATCACTTCTTTGACAAAAGGTAGCTTCCAGAGCTCTCGCACTTGTATTTCTGCTTCTTCGATATAGGCAGGAATATTACTGGCCAAAGTAATCGTTCCCCCGGTTTTCAGGCGGGAAAGTAGAAACTCAAAAAATGGCATATTGACCCAGCGCTGTGCCGGATTATGCGGTTCAGGATTTGGATATAAAATAAAGAATTGTTCGACCTGCTCCGGATACAGTGCATGCACGATCCACGGTAAAGCATCGACATGAACGGTTTGTAAATTAGTTTGACCCTCAACAGCATGCTGTTTTTGCATCGCCAGAAATTTTTCACGGGTACGTTCAATTGCAATCAGTTGAGTGTCGGGATTGTTCTTGCTGAATAACAAGGCATGTTTACCTTTACCCGCTCCCACTTCGACGCAGACCGGTTCAGGACTGATGCTTTGAAAATCACGGGGCGCATGCATACGCTGTGCTTGAAATTGACGAATCGGCATAATCAGATCAAACTAATAAAAACCGCATAAGTCTAACAAGCGCGGCTATATTTGCCTAATCGAACCTTTATTTTTCTTTGGAGTCGTCCCATGCCTACCACTTTAAACTGTCCGCGCTGTGGCAAGCTGACCACATGGGAAGATAATGAATTCCGTCCTTTTTGCTCAGAACGTTGCAAGATGATTGATCTGGGGGCTTGGGCCAATGAGGAATATAGTTTGCCCACCCAAGATGCACCGCAAGCCGATAACAGCGAAGAATAAAGGTCTTCCCTGTCGAAAATTCTGTCTGAAAGCAGAATCTTGTCGAAATTAAGTAAATAAATCATATGAATTTTATAAAATTACTTAGATAAAGCAACACGAATTAATATCATTCATAAAGCCTTAGTATTATTGTTCTACTCTAAATTTTCACATTATTTTTAGAGCAATAATATGGGTTATATTATTTTAAGAGTCATATTAATTGGGGTTGGTCTACTCGCACTTCTTTCTTTGGGAGTCGGCATTTTCCAACAAGATAGTTTATTTATTGTATTGGGTGTGCTTTTTGCTTTTGCCGCTTGGCTCATACACATGCAAACGCGACAACTTCGCAATAATCCCTTTTCAGAATAAAGATAAAAGACCAAACTATGTTGGTCTTTTATTTACGCTTTTAACCCGCTTTACCTGCAACAAACGGATTATGCTGCTTTTCAAAACCAATGGTGCTGATCGGCCCATGTCCTGAAATGAATTGAGTTTCATCTGGCAGGCTGAAACATTCACGCTGAATTGAATCTAAGAGCTGTTGATGATTGCCACGCGGGAAATCAGTCCGGCCAATTGAGCCTTTGAACAAGACATCACCTGTCCATAACAAGTCATAATTTTTGTTATAGAACATCACGTGACCCGGCGTATGGCCTGGAGCAAAACGCACTTCGAACTCCTCATTGCCGAGTTTGAGCACTTCACCACCTTCCAGCCACTGGGTCACTTCAACTTTTTCCGGAATCGGAAAACCATAACGTGCCGAAACTTCTTGAATCATGTCAAGCCAGAATGCATCTTCCTTATGTGGTCCGATTACTGGGACATTCCAAGCCTTTTTTAATGCACCCACCGCACCCGCATGATCCAGATGGCCATGAGTGAGCCATAAGGCTTTAACCGTTAAACCCAGCGCTTCAACTTCAGCTTTCAATTTTTCAGGTTCGCCCCCTGCATCAATCAAAATAGCTTTTTTAGTGTCCGTATCCCAAACGATGGAACAGTTTTGCTGAAATGCAGTAACAGGAACAATTTTGACTTGTAACATGGGGGTGAAAAACCTCGGGCAAGTTAATGGGCAAGTGTCTGTGTCAATGCATCCAGATTAGCCTGTAGCAGACTATTGAGCAATCGCAAATGATCTTCACGGCTATTTAAAGCAGGAATATAACTATAGCTTTCACCGCCGAGTGCTTTAAAAGCCTCGGCATTTTCAATTGCCAGCTCTTCAAGCGTTTCCAGACAGTCCGCGGAAAATGCCGGACTCATCACCTGAATTGATTTCACCCCCTGTTTCGCCCAATCTTCAAGCAAAACATCGGTATAGGGCTTGATCCATTCCTGCTTGCCAAACCGTGACTGGAAGCTGATCGCATATTGATCTTCATTTAAACCTAGTGCTTCCGCCACCAATTTACCCGTGATGCGGCAACGGTCGGCATAAGGATCGCCTTTATCAGCATAAGGCTGTGGAATGCCGTGGAAAGACATCAATAATTTCTCTGGTTGACCATGAATTGCCTGATAATCACGTACACTTTGAGCCAGCGACTGGATAAATAAAGGATGTTGATAATAATCCCGGATCACTGTCAAACCGGGTAAATTGCGCTGTTTCACCACCCATTTCGCCACAGCATCGTATAGAGGTGCGGTCGACGTGGCAGAATATTGTGGAAACAGGGGAAATAGAATCACGTGTTCCTGTGGCTGCGCGGAGACCTGTGCCAAGACATCCTGAATATTCGGATTGCCATAGGTCATGGCAGGTACCACATTCAGTTCAAACTGTGGATACAGCTGGGTGAGATGCGTCTTGACTGCTGCGACCTGCTCAAACAGAATTTCACGCATCGGCGAATCCTGTCCCCATACTTGCGCATAGGCCTGTGATACTCGCTTTGGACGGAAGGGCAAAATGAGTAAGCGCAGAATGATTTGCCAGATCGGTTTGGGAATTTCAATCACACGCTGATCAGATAAAAATTGCTTGAGGAAACGGCGTACCGCTGGAATCGTAGGCTCATCTGGTGTGCCCAAGTTTGCCAATATAATCGTCACTTTCGCTTTAGCAGGAGAATACATTCAGTTCGTCCGTCAGGATATCAACCCCTGTACTTTAACAGCTTTTTATTTATTCTCTCTATGGATTAATACGCTGACTTATATTGAAAAGTGCGATCTAAATCCAGCAAACTGCTGTCCAGCAACTTTTGCGCTTTTGGGGTAATCTGCCACAGCATGCGCTGGCGGTCATCACGACCGGATGGCACAATCCAGTCATTCTGGCGCATTTGAATTTTTAAACTATGCAAGGCACGAATATTCATCTGGGCACGCGCGACAGCATGCGCTCGTGGCATCTGCACCCGCGCATCCGGCAGGCCGGTTTCATTCAGATATTCATTCATGCGCTTTGAGAAAAACTCTTCGGGTGTGGGATTGACAAAGGTTGAGCCCAGCAATGCCAACAATTGTGCCCAGGTGAGTTTTTTCTGGACTTTGATTTCCTTGAAGTTACCATCCTGATAGGCATGCATCCGGTATTCAAAAGAAAAAATTTCATGCATCGCCACTTTGGGCAGGCTTAAGAATGGATCGAGCTGAGCTGTTCCGCCATCACGTTCCAGTTGCGCGACTTTCGCTTTAAGCTGGTCAATCTCGTCATGCAGGGCTTGGGTATTTTGCGGGCGTACCCAGCCGGTCACCGGATAGCGCTCCAGCATTTGTGGCATGTTAAAACGCACTGCCATTTCCAGATCGCGCAGGCTACGGTAAGTAAAGACCTGATCGACTTCCTGCTGTAACAGTTGACGGAATTCCTTGAATTTTTCCTGTAATTCCGGTTTGGCATCATGCAATGCACTTTCACGTGATGCCGGATCATCATGCATAAACACAATAATCGGTTTTTGCTTGGTCACTGCATAAATATATTCGAGATGCATATAGCCAACACCCGATACCGACTGCTCTCCATACTGGCTGCCCAGCAGAATGACGACATAATCACAGTCATCAATCTGGCGGCGTGCAAATGCAGTATTCAGCGGTGTACGCTGTTCCAGTCCCCACGAGAAAAACCCCATTCCTACCAGTGTTTGAGACAGAATGATACGCTCCGGTTGCATTTCTGCCCCAGAGGTTGAGATGAACACTTGGTACCGTTTATCCAGCATGGGCTATCCTCTTCTCCTGTACATTTGCGTAAAAATGCATTATCACATGCTTCTTTACCCAATATGGCCACCCCAAAATCAAAATATCTTTCTTCTTAAATTATAAAAATGAGTTTTAAACTGCACTCATATTACTGACCTGCCATTTTAAATCGGCCGGAATCAGGTGCTGCAAAATCGGTCGGAGCTGTTCAGCATTCTGCCCACTCACCACCAATTCAATTTTCACGCTTTCTTTAGACTCATGCTCAAATAATAACCCATTTTTAATTAAAATTCGGGCCGTTTGTCTTGCAACCGCGAATCCTGAGTCAATTAATGTCAGCTTTTGACCAAAAATATACTGAATTGACGATTTTAGGAAGGGGTAATGTGTACATCCTAATACTAAATAATCAGCGCCTTGATCCACAACTGGTTGTAAAATCTCTTTTAATGTCTGCAAACAGGCTGCACTCATCTGCTCTCCAGCCTCAACAAAAGGCACCAGATCCAGACTGGTCACAGGCAGGACTTTGACTTGAGCCGGTTCGGCAAAACGGGAAATCACATCTTTAATCAGCTGGCCGCGGAAGGTCGCGGGCGTGGCCAATACCGCCACAGTTTTCGACTGGGTATTCAGGACGGCCGGTTTAAGCGCGGGTACTAAACCGATAATCGGAAAGTTTTCACCATAATAGTCACGCAAATAATCCAGACTAAAAGCGGAAGCAGTATTGCACGCCACCACCGCAACTTTACAACCTTGACGATAAAGCCATTCAATCGCCTGAGCCGTCAAGGCACGAATTTCCTGATCATCTCTCGGGCCATAAGGCACATGCGCAGTATCCGCATAATAGACAAAGCGCTCATTGGGCAAATGGCGGGCAATTTCCAGGGCGACTGACAAGCCGCCTACGCCTGAGTCAAAAATACCAATCGGCGCATCTGCCGTGGCATTGGGCATCGGGTCTAATAACTGGGAAATTGGTTGAATAGCGCTCATAACGTTGCAGGTAGCTTGTTTGAAATTTCTAGCGATCAAGCTTAAACCTCAGGTGCTCAAATGCAAGTCTAAATCACCACTTTTCAAACTTAAAACGGTTTCGCCTGCCGGATTTTCATCAAGCTCTCCCATCTCGACCAGATGTAAAAATGCCGCACGCTGAATCAGGGCATTAATCCCAAAACGCACATGCACATAAGGCCGCAACTCACCTTTGTATTCACGCATAAAGATTGGATGTTCAGCATCAACAACAATCAGGTCTTGCGTGGTCGTGCCCAGTTGCAAATAAATCCTTCCATTAATTTCAACCTGATCGACCTGATTGACAAATAAAGGTTCATCTTCAACTTCAATTTCAATCATTTCTACCGGTGTTTTTAGATAGAATTTATCGTTTTCTTTCCAGAGTACCGTTGCAAACAGGTCAATCATAGGCTGACGCTTGATCAATTGACCTTCGTGCCACCATTCGCCGTTGGCTAAAACCTTCAGATCCATGACGCCACAATGCTTTGGCTGCCATTGCTCCAAAGGGGGAATTGACCTTTTGTGACTGCCCTGTGCATCTTTTAAGTATTGTGCGATATCCATTAAATTTTTATCATCGGGATAAGTTACTTTTTTCGTCGGATTTGTGCTGGGTACTGGCTTATCCATAAAAGAAGACCTTAATGACGGAAAAATAATATGTTTCAGCCAATTGGCTAAAACCGGCTTTAAAACTATACTAGCCCAGATTATCAAAGACACCAGCATTTTTGTGTCTAGGAACCAAGAACACTTATGGCAGCACCCAACCATCCGGTTATGGTTGCCACCGAATAGTAATATGAGGAGTCCTACATGGAACACATCGAACGTGAATCGATGGAGTTTGACGTCGTCATCGTAGGCGCAGGCCCTGCGGGTCTTTCTGCTGCGATCAAAATCCGTCAACTTGCAATTGAAAACAACTTAAACGATTTGTCCGTTTGTGTCGTAGAAAAAGGCTCCGAAGTCGGTGCACATATTCTGTCTGGTGCGGTACTTGAACCGCGTGCCATGAACGAGCTGTTCCCGGACTGGAAAGAACAGGGTGCCCCGCTAAATGTCCCAGTGACTGAAGATAAAACCTTCTTCCTGCTGTCAGATGAAAAATTACAGGAAGCACCACACTGGATGGTACCTAAAACCATGCATAACGATGGCAACTATGTCATCTCGCTCGGCAACGTGGTGCGCTGGTTAGGCCAGAAAGCTGAAGAACTGGAAGTGTCGATCTTCCCAGGCTTTGCCGCGTCTGAAATTCTGTATCATGCCGATGGTACAGTCAAAGGCATTCAAACCGGTGACATGGGTATTGGTAAAGATGGCGAACCAACACATAACTTTACCCCGGGTTATGAACTGCATGCCAAATACACAATTTTCGCTGAAGGCTGTCGTGGTCACTTAGGTAAACGTCTGATCCAGAAGTTCAACCTGGACAAGGACGCTGATCCGCAACACTACGGTATCGGCATTAAAGAGCTTTGGGAAATCG
>NZ_JAMXXM010000023.1:0-41316 GCF_024129715.1 Acinetobacter lwoffii | reverse complement strand
GAAATAGACGGAAACGATTTGGTCTAAGAATGAATTTAATTGCTGGAATGGTGAATTGGATGCTCTTAAATTAACTTTCGCAAGAGATCTACTATACAAAATATTAGTATAAATACTACAAGAAATACTACAGGTAATTAATATAAATGGGCTTAACTTCAGTAAATCACAATATTCGTAAAGGGCTTTTGATTGACAAACTTTTAAGAGGTTTTAAAGAGCATGAGTATGTATGGATAGCTTGGAAAGCGGCTAGCAATAATAACTACACCCCTCGTGATTTTTTCAATTTTTATAATGAAAAATATTCTTATAAATATTTATTTGATTATATAAAAATAACTTTATCTAAACTTGAAGAAGAAGAAATAAATATCTTTATTAAGAATTGCCAAAAAGAACAGAAAGAATATATTTTAAATATAGATATTAACCTACACCTAAAAGATGACAGATTATGTTGGTTCTTAATTAATAGATTCACCAAAGACTACGATATACCTATTTTTATTAGAGAAAGTACATTTAAGAAATTAAAAAACTCAGAAACATCAAGTCAAATTAACAACTATATACTATATAAACATACCTCAAAATCTAGAATTTATAGACAAAACAACAATCATAAAGTTCATAAAAACATTAATAATCCTAAAATTTTTATTTTAGCTTTGATTTATTTAAACCCCGAAATAACGCACAATATAATTCAAAAAAATTTAGACTTGGAAAAATATATTGCTGATTTTGACAAAATAATA
This sequence comes from Acinetobacter lwoffii, assembly GCF_024129715.1. Taxonomy (GTDB): domain Bacteria; phylum Pseudomonadota; class Gammaproteobacteria; order Pseudomonadales; family Moraxellaceae; genus Acinetobacter; species Acinetobacter lwoffii_U. Next base: position 40,555 of record NZ_JAMXXM010000023.1, on the reverse strand, counting down.
AAAGAAAAAATAAATCTAAATAAATACATTAAGGATAAAGATTTCATAGAGTGGAGCAAAAACTATATTGATAAAAATTTTGAATACAATGTTTTCCCTCAATTTCTTTTTGAAAAAGAAAAGTTACATGAAAATTATATCTATGCCTATTTTGACGATCTTTACATTCATAATAGAGAAAAATATATTAATGATTTAAATAAACTTAAAAAAGCATGGCAGCAAAATGTTTTCAGATTAAAAAATAAGGATAATCTTAAAAAGAAATTTCACTTACCCTTAAGAAAAAATACAAAAGTTCGATTGAAAGAATTAGCAGAGCTTTACAATATTTCTGAATCAGAACTTCTAGAAAAATTGATAAATAAGGAATATGAAGAATATAAAGACTATAAGTAACTAGAAAGGAAAGGCTCAATACTGAGCCATCCATCCTTCTACCTGCTCCCCATACCACTGCATCAATCTCACCCGCTCATCCCAATATTGCGCTCGGTTATATGCCGAACGAATTCTATTCTGGGGAACATGAGCAAGCTGGCGTTCAATGGCATCTGGATTAAATAAATTAGATTCATTAACAACAGTACTGAACAAAGATCTAAAACCATGAGTAGTCATTCGCCCTGCATAACCACAACGCTTTATCACGGCCAAAATAGACTCGCTACGCATAGGTTCTTTGTTATTCAAACGATGGGGAAATAGCAGTTCCTGATTATGAGTAAGTCTCAAAGCATGAAGCTCAGCAATCATCATGTCAGTCAACGGCACACGATGTGAAAGTCGGTTCTTCATTCGTTCTTCAGGAATATCCCACTTACGCCCCTCCAAATCAAACTCTTCCCAACGTGCTTGCAGTAACTCACTGACCCGAACGCCTGTCAGCATAATCAGGACAATGGCATGATGTGTTTGAGCATCGGCAGGATAAGCCTTAATACGTCTAAGAAATTCAGACATTTCAGAGGCCGAAAGCGAAGCCAGATTTTTGACTCGTTTATTCTTGAGGGCATAAACTAAATCACCTGCCGGATTGTCATAGCGATATCCATGGGCAATAGCGTATTTCATGACCATGCCACAACGAGACAAGGTACGTTTTGCAATTTCAAGCGAGCCTCTTGCCTCAATTTTCTTAATGATCTGCAGAATCTCAGGTGCCTGAATCTGATTAATACGCTTATTAGCAAGAGAAATATAAAGCTCATCCAATGAAGCTCGAACATTACTGATGTGTTTGGATGACCAGGTTTCTTTTTGATTATTAAACCAATCTTCTGCAACTTCTTTGAAATAGGGCTTTAAGTCTTCATGCAATACTGAACGTGAGTATCGATGCTTAAGCTCATATGCAAGCTCCCTTGCCTTTTTTAAGCTTAAATCTGGATATGGGCCAAGCGATTCAGACTTACGTTCACCATGGACAGTGACGCGTACATTCCAATATTTTTGACCTTTGGTGGTAATGATGAGGGATAAACCATGTAAATCCGAAAGACGATACTGTTTATCTTTCGGCTGTGCTTTTCTGCATTCAGTATCTGTAAGTGGCATGTCGATTACCCATAATTGATGTATTAATTTCTGGGTAAATTTTCCCAATATTTACCCGCAAAGAGCAAATATGGGGTCAAATAGGATCAGACAATATCGGACAAACAGGCATAAAAAAAAGCCTTTAAACATTGAGTTTAAAGGCTTTTTTAGATTCCGATGGATTACTTCGGAAAGAATTTTGGTGGAGGTGGCGGGAGTTGAACCCGCGTCCGCCAGCACTACGCTCGAGAATACTACATGCTTAGATATCGTCTATTGTTTTAACTCTTTGTGACCCGACGAACAGGGTACAAATCGCGATCCTCTTAATTTAGTACAAAGCCCCGAGGCTTGGCTTTATACGGACTTGTGTGCGTGCGCTTCAGTCGGACTCTCTAACCACAAGTATTCGGAGAGGCGGACAAGCTGCCCTTAGGCAGCTAGAGCGTATGATTCGTCGTTTGCGACTAAAAAATGCAAATTTGATTTACGAGAGAAAATGCGCTCTCGGCATGCATCTATGAGTTTCATCACCAGCGTCGAAGCCAGAAACACCCCCAAAGTACAAGGCAATCATAGCATAAATGTCAAAAATTACGATGTATTTTCTGAACATTTACACAACTTGATGCGCTTAATTACATTATTGCGCTAATATTTTACTTTTCAAGCCAAATAACAGAAAAATTATGAGCTATTTACTGGCACTAGATCAGGGAACTACGTCAAGTCGGGCCATTATTTTTAATGAACATGGACAAGTTCAGGCAACGGCTCAACGTGAAACGCATATCCACACCCCACATTCGGGCTGGGTGGAACAGGATGCTCAAGAAATCTGGAGCTCACAGATTGCCGTGGTACAACAAGCTTTGGCGACTGCAGGTATTCTGGCAAAAGATATTAAAGCCCTTGGCCTGACTAACCAGCGCGAAACGACCGTAGTCTGGGATCGTAGAAACGGCAAACCGCTCGCTCCGGCAATCGTCTGGCAGGACCGTCGTACATCTGACTGGTGTAACCGGCTGATTGAACAAGGCCTGATGTCCAAAATTCAGCAAAAAACCGGCCTACGGATTGATCCTTATTTTAGTGCGGGAAAACTGGTCTGGTTTTTAGAGCATGTCGAGGGGGTACGGGCACTTGCTGAACAGGGCCATGTGGCATTTGGCACTATCGATAGCTGGCTGATCTGGAATCTGACCCAAGGTGCAGAGCACGTCATTGAAGCCAGTAACGCTTCTCGTACCATGTTAATGAATCTGCAGCAACAATCGTGGGATGAAGAGCTACTCGAGCTGTTTAATATCCCGGTTTCGGTCTTACCGAAAATTATCTCTTCTGACTGTTATGTCGCTGACACGGCTTCTGGCTTACTGGGGGCCAATATTCCCATTACCGGAATTTTGGGGGATCAGCAGTCTGCACTCTTTGGCCAGTCCTGTTTTGAGGTGGGCAGTGCTAAAAACACCTATGGTACTGGCTGCTTTATGCTGTTCAATACCGGACATAACATTCAGCTTAGCCAGAACAAGCTGCTTTCTACTCTCGCCTGGCAAGCCCAGGGCCAAACTACCTATGCGCTCGAAGGCAGCGTATTTATGGCTGGTGCTGTAGTGCAATGGTTACGCGATGGCCTCGGAATTATTCAAAAAAGCAGTGATGTGGAAAAACTGGCGCATCAGGTCGAGCATAGTGACGGCGTGGTTCTGGTTCCCGCATTTACCGGACTGGGCGCGCCGCATTGGGATAGTGAAGCACGTGCCTTACTCTGTGGCATGTCACGCGGTACGACCAAAGCGCATATCGCTCGTGCAGCATTAGAATCAATCGCCTTTCAGGTATCGGATGTGCTCAGTGCGATGCAATCTGATATTGCACATCCATTGAAAGAATTACGGGTTGATGGCGGTGCTAGTAGTAATGATATGTTGATGCAATTTCAGGCCGATATTCTGAATGTACCGGTACTGCGTCCGAAAATGCTAGAAGCTACTGCTTGGGGCGCGGCCGCTATGGCCGGATTGAAAGCTGGCGTATTTTCAAACCTGGATGAAATTTCCCAGTCCTGGCAGCTGGACCGTGCTTTTGAACCCAAAATGCAAAATGACGAAAGAGAAATGCATTTAGCCAAATGGAAAAATGCCTTGAAACGGGCTAAATCTGATCTCTAAATCCTCTAGGTTCATATTTGATCATTATAAAAAAAGCACTGTTAAACAGTGCTTTTTAACTTTCTCAATTCACGATTTCATTAATAGGCATAAGACGCAATCGCTGTTGCAATCGCTTTATCTTCATCATTGACCATGGTCATGCGCATGGTGCAGCCCTTACGCCCCAAACGTAAGGTTTCTGCACGTGCAATAAAATATTTGCCACGTCCAGGCGCCAGATAATCTACCCGCATATCGACCGTCGCCAGACGCGATACTTTTTTAATGGTATCTGCAATCGTTTCCGGTTCAGCTTTTTTATACAGTTCGCCCATGGCCACAATACCACCGACACTATCCAGTACAGTTGCAGCCAGACCGCCATGCAGAATCTGGAAAGCCACATTACCAATCATGAAATCCTGCATTTCTACATAGGCCTCAATCTGGCCCTCGACCACCCGCATGGTCATGCCGTTATACTTAAAAAAAGGAGAGCTATTAAAAGCATGTACCAGCTGTTTCAGGACTACATCAATATCCACTTTCGAGCCCAGATGTATATTACCCGTCCAGTTTCTCTCTGTCTTACTCATCACTCTGCCCGAATTCACCACAATAAAAAACCGCTAATTTATGCCCAAAAATTTGAGTTAGGGCTACAATAGAGGCCTAGTTTAATACTGATTACTGAGATTTTTATGACTTATACGTTCAATCGTCCCGCGTTTCCTGCAACTCGCATGCGTCGTATTCGTAAAAATGAACATTTACGTTCGATGGTTCGTGAAACCCATCTCGCGGCAGATCATCTCATTTATCCAGTATTTGTCCTGCCAGGAAAAAACCAGACCCAAGATATTCCAAGTATGCCGAATATCCAGCGTCTGTCAGCGGACTTGTTGTTAAAAAAATCAGAACGTCTGCTGGAACTCGGTGTCAATAAACTGGCGCTATTTCCGGTCACCCCACAAGAAGATAAAAGCCTGACTGCAGAAGCCGCATGGCGTGAAGATAGTCTGGTGCAAAACACCTTACGTTTATTGAAAAAAGAACTGCCAGAAATGGTGCTGATTACTGACGGCGCATTAGACCCGTATACCACGCATGGTCAGGATGGCATTATTGATGAGAACGGTTATGTCTTAAATGATGAAACGGTCGAGTGCCTGATTAAACAGGGCTTGAGCCATGCCGAAGCCGGTGCAGATGTGTTTGCTCCAAGTGACATGATGGATGGCCGGATCGGTGCGATTCGTCAGGCCTTTGAGCAAAATGGTCATATCTATACTTCGATCATGGCCTATTCAGCCAAATATGCATCAAGTTTCTATGGCCCGTTCCGTGATGCAGTCGGTTCTGCCAGCAACTTAAAAGGCGGCAATAAATACAATTACCAGATGGATGTCGGTAACCGTGCTGAAGCCCTGCATGAAATTGCGCTGGATATTCAGGAAGGTGCAGACATGGTGATTGTTAAACCGGGCATGCCTTATCTGGATATCGTCCGCGAAGTCAAAGACACTTTTGGCGTACCGACCTTTGTTTATCAGGTCAGTGGCGAATACGCGATGCTGGCTGCGGCAATTCAAAATGGCTGGTTATCTGATAGCGTTATTTTAGAATCATTGATGAGCTGTCGTCGTGCCGGTGCAGATGGTATCTGGACCTATTTTGCTGAAGAAGCTGCGCTTAAACTGAAAGACATGAAGTAAAAGGATTTCGGCGCAATGCATATTGCCATTGTCGGTGCTGGCATCACCGGTTTGATGTCGGCGCTGGAACTGCTTGAACAGGGATGTTCTGTTACCCTTTTTGATCAACAGGCCGCCGGACAGGCTGCATCCTGGGCTGGAGGAGGAATCCTTTCCCCGATGTATCCGTGGCGTTATCCCGCTGCTGTAAATGCTCTGGCTCGACATGCCAAACCCATGTATCAGGACTGGAATCAAAAACTGCAACCTTTCACTGGCATCGATTTCCAGATTCATGAAACAGGTATGCTGATTTTTGATGAATCCGATTTTGAAATCGGTTTAAGTTATGCCAAAACACATCAGGATCCGCAGCAACAGGCAGAATTGCTTGATCAGGCTAAACTGCAACAGATCAATCCAAGAATTAATCAGAGCAAATTCAAGCAGGCGATTTATTTCCCTGAACTGGCGAATATCCGTAATCCACGGTTATTACAGTCGATCATTCACTATTTGAAGCAGCATCCTCGTGTCACCTGGCAAGAAGACTGTAAAATCACTCGGCTCAATATTCAGCAAGGCTGTGTAAAAAGTATCTCAGATGAACATAGCCAGGTTTTTCAGGCAGATCAATATGTGTTCACAACCGGAGCATGGTCGCAACACTGGTCACAGCAACTTGGTTTGGAAATTCCGGTACAGCCGGTTCAGGGCCAGATGCTGCTGTTTAAAACGCCAGAAAACTGGCTGCCGACCATGTGCATGCATAAGGTGATGTACCTGATTCCACGTCAGGATGGACATGTTTTATGTGGTTCCAGTATGCGTCAGGTCGGTTTTGACACCTCGCCTTCTAGCGAAATCCGGCAGGATATTTTACAGGCGTGTATCGAGATGGTACCGGAACTGGCAGATTTTCCGCTGGTCAAGCAATGGGCCGGATTAAGACCCAGCTCACCCGATGGTATTCCCTATATTGGCAAAATTCCCAAGCTAGACAATGCCTGGGCCAATTTTGGACATTTCCGGAATGGTTTATGCATGGGGCCGGCATCAGGCAAACTACTCGCTCAACTCATCCTTAAACAAATGCCAATCGTTGATCCAGCTCCTTATGATCCTGTTCGTTTATTAGAGCCCAGTCGTTTAGTGCTTTAGGATATTATCCAGTGCTTCTTTCAGAGTTGGATAATGAAACTGGAATCCAGCCTCCTGCAAGGCTTTGGACTGTATATACTGACCGTTTAAGACCAGTTGTGACTGTTCTCCCAGCATCATTTTCAGACTGCATGCGGGTAGTGGAAGTAAGGGTTTGCGCTTCAGAATCTGGGCCGCAGTTCGTGCAAACTGGGCCTGACTACTTTTTTCTGGCGCGACCACATTAAAGATCTGCTCGGCTGTATCCTCAAGTATCAAGAATTCAATCGCACGCAGCACATCCTCTAGATGCACCCAGGTCACTGGCTGACGTCCATGACCAATCCGCCCAAACAGATTCAGCTTAATCGGCAATAGCATCTGCGGAAGAATCCCACCACCTTTGCCAAACACCACCGCAAAGCGAACAATCTTGGTGTTCTGGTTAGTATAGGACAAGGCCAGCTGCTCCCACTTCGCACAGAGTTCGGACATAAAAATATCTTGTGGCGGACTTTGCTCCGTGCAGACCTGTTCCCAGCGCTCATTGGGGTCAATGCCATAATAGCCAACGGCCGATGTTGAAATAATCCGTTTCGGTCTAAGCTGATTTTTTTCTAAATAATCAAATAAATGTCTGGTGGTATCTAAACGGCTATTCAGCAATTTCTTTTTACGCGCTGCCGTCCAGCGGCCTTGACCAATACTTTCGCCAGCCAGATTGACCACATAATCAATCTGATGCTGTTTTAATTCATCCAGCTGGTTAATCCAATGAAAGTCCGGATGTGGTTCATGTTTATTTTTCTGACGGGTCAGCCCAATCACCCGATAATCCCGTTCCAGTAAAAAACGCACGAGATGACTGCCAATAAAACCACTCGCTCCCGTCACCAGCACTACAGGTTTATACATTAGTCATTCTTCGCCTTATTATTTTCTTGGTTTAAATTATACGCTACTCATCTTCAGCTTTTTAAACCGAGAAGATCTTTGTAGTGGAGAATTTGTATCTTTCATCATTCAATTAATTTATGAAGATCAGGTCACAAAATGATTCATCTATACTTACTGAGGTGGATGGCCAAACATTTTCTCTGCCATACGCTGGGCCTGCTTGCCATAAAACCAGTAGGTCAACAGATACAGCGGAATTGCGATCATCAGGAACATGATCAGCACAATACTCATAAACTGTGGCTGCTGTAGATACAGCAGAAAGTCCTGCCAGGCATTCGGATTGGAACGGGTGGCAATGACAATACCGAACAAGAGAAATAATAAATTATATCCCCAGTAAATCAGGCTAAAACCGAGAGTGAATTTTTTACGCTCTGCCTGGGTCGGCGCACGTTTTTGCTGTTTTAGAAATTTAAAAAGCACCCAAATCATGGCCACCAGATACGGAACAATCGTCAAAACTGCACCCATGCCCATCGGCAGCAAGGCTGCCAGTACACCGCAAATACAGGTAAAAATAAAACATATAACGAAAAACCAGATAAAATAACGACTTAGTGGCAACATATGCATGACTCATTGATCTTCAACAAGCTAGTATAAAAAAAATCAGGTTTTTTTTCATTTTATTGTCAACCATCCACTAAAGGGTGACGTTATATAGGGTACAAGGTACAAAAATTTGGACTGGCATCCACGAATTTTTGCTGACCTTTAGAGCTAAAGCAATAAGTCCAGTGTACAGGGAAATTTTGAATAGCAGCCAAAATCTTCATGTAACACAAATTTGACCGACGATTTCATCATCACTCGAATCGTCGGTTTTTATTTTTTTAAATTCCTATTTTTTTAAAGCCTGATGGATTGCAGGACTTTTCTATATCTGATGATTTAGTTGTAATCCTTTGCTTATTTTCATACTGATTAAAATAAATTCAGCCCCCACATCACAAACAATTCGCTGAAATATCGTTTTCAAGTAGATTTTTACCTGTGCTTTTTCCTATAGTAGCAAGGCAGACATTTCAGGGTTCATTACATGGCAGTTCATTTTCTTCACACTTCCGATTGGCATCTGGGACAATTTTTCCATAACCATGACCGTGAATTTGAACATGCGCAGTTTTTGACTTGGCTACTTGAGCAAATTAAAGCAAAGCAACCGCATGCCCTGATGATTGCCGGCGATATTTTTGATGTGATCAATCCTGCGTCCAGTGCGCAAAGACAGCTGTACCAGTTTCTGGCCGATGCCCATGACCTGGCGCCACATATGCAGACCCTGATGATTGCAGGCAATCATGATTCCGGTTACCGGATTGAGCAGGTTGAACCCTTGCTGGCCAAATTCAATGCCAAAGCAGTGGGAATAGTAGGCCGCACGGCAGAAAATAACCTGAACCTGGATCGTCTGCTGATTCCTATTTATGATCAGGATAAAAATATCATTGCCTGGTGTCTGACCCTGCCCTATTTACGCAGTGCCGAAATTACCGGACTGAATGAACATACCAGCAATAACCAGAACGCGATCAGTTATCTGCATCAACAACTGATTGCCGAAGCAAAAGCCCGCAAACAGCCACATCAGGCACTGATTTTAATGTCACATGCGCACATGCAAGGTGGTGAGACCTCGGACTCTGAACGTCCGATTATCGTCGGCAATGAAGAAGCCCTGTCGACGGCGCTGTTTGATGATGTGATTGATTATGTCGCGCTCGGGCATTTGCATAAACCACAAAAAGTCGGTCAGCCACATATTCGCTATAGTGGCTCTCCGATTCCGCTGTCATTTAGTGAGATTAATTATAAGCATCAAATAGTGGAAGTCAGGATTGATCCCGAACAAAACCCGGGAAACCGCTTTCAGTACGATGCCTTAAGCATTCCGCGTACTGTCGAGCTGTTCCGCATTCGTGAAAAGCTGGAAAATTTAATCACTACAATTCAGGCCTTGCCTGCCGGAGAAATCGAGCAGCTTTCTGCACGGCATTTTCTGGAGGTGGAATACACGACCGATGCGCCGCCTCCGGTAGATCTGCGTCAGCAAATAGAACAGGCCCTACCTGCTAACCGTTACCGACTGCTGCGCATCAGCCGGATTTACCAGCAACAGGTCGACCTTAGTTCAAGCCAGTCTAAAATTGATCTGGCACCCCCTACTCCGGAATCGCTATTTTTCAATATCTGGAAAAAAATGGGCTATGAGCAGGATCACTCGGTACAACGGGATTTTCAGGAATTACTGAATGAAGCCCAACACGAACTTGCACAAAAACAACAAGCCTAGGATCGGCCATGAAAATTTTACGTCTAAGTCTTCATAATCTGGCCTCCCTCACCGGCACCCATCATATTGATTTTGAATCGAGTCCTTTGGCTCATGCCGGCCTGATTGCCATCACCGGCAAAACTGGTGCCGGAAAATCTACCCTGCTCGATGCCATGTGCCTGGCGCTTTACAATGAAATTCCACGTTTAAAAGGTGCGACAGGCAGCTTGAAAGATGCTGGCGGTCAGGATGTTTCCATCAAGGATTCCAAGAATATTCTGCGCCGTGGCTGCGTGCATGGTTTTGCCGAACTGGAATTTATTGCACTCGACAGCAAACGCTATATGGCACGCTGGGAAATTAAACGGGCACGCCAGAAAGTCGATGGCAATCTAAAAGTAGACCGCTACGTCAAATGTCTTGATGACGACACGACACTGACGCAAAAAATATCGGAAGTCACCCCCCTCATTGAAAAACTGGTAGGCTTAAATTTTGAGCAGTTTACCCGCGCGGTGTTATTGGCACAGTCGGAAGTCGGTGCCTTTCTTAAAGCCAAAGATAATGAACGCGCAGACTTGCTGGAATATCTCACCAATTCACAAATTTTCAGTCTAGTTAGTCAGAAAGCCGCAGAAAAATTTAGTGAAGTTAAAAACCAGCGCAACGATCTAGAAAAGCTGATCGGGCATATTGAAATTCTGTCTGAAGAATACATCAGCGCTTTACAACAGCAGCAGAGCTCTTTGTCTTTGCAACTTCAGAATTTGCAGCAATCAGAAAAACTGCTGGAAAATGAGAAACAATGGCATCTGGACCGACATAAACTCTATGCAGAAGTCCATGCAAAAAAAGAAGTCTACGAAGTACAGCAGGATGCAGTAAATAAGTCTGCAGGACAGCAACAGCTACTGGAGCAGCTGGATGAATTCCAGTCGATTCGGGATCAGTTTGTGAGTCGTACCCGTCTAGCCCCTCAAAAAGAGCAGATTCAGCACCAGCACACCCAATTTACGCTGGAATTTGAAACGCTCAAACAGAGCTTTGTAGCAGAAGAAGCCAAACTTACAGCCTTACAACAACAGCAGCACCAGTTTCAGCAACACTTGGCAAACCTGAAACCGCATCTGGAGGCAGGTTTAAGGCTGGATCATGCAATTGATACGGTATCAGAGCGGTACAAAAAACTGCATGCAGAGCAAAGCCAGTTTCAAACCCTTCGTCTACAGCCTTTAGAAGAACAACTGCGACAGCAACAACAGACTTTGAATCAGCTACAAGCTCGGCAAGAAAAGGTTGCACAACAATTGGCTGAATCTGGCTTTTTAAATGTGTTCGATCTGGAGCCGCAAAGTACCTTGCAACGCATACAAGACTTTATGCGTCAGTATCAGCAACTGCAGCAACAGAATCCGGACAGCCTGAAGCAGCCTTTACCTGAACTGGAAAAAACCGTTACAGTACTTTCAGGAAATCTGAACCAGTGGATACAACAGCATCATAGTCTGGAACAGCTAGAAGAGCATCTCAAAACCATTCAGGAAATGCGTCAGCAACGCCAAGCGGAACAGCGTCAGCTCGACCTGCTGCAACAGCAGGTACAACAAATCGTTCAACAATCACAAGAATTTGAACAACTGCAATCTGCTGTAAATAGCCAACAGCAGCAACTAAAAATGCAGCAAGAGGCCGAACAGGCACTACATCAGCAGATTCAGGCTGAACAACAGGCCTATGAACACCTGGAACAAATACTTGCCCAGCAACGTTTATTGCATGCGCAAAGTGTGCAGGATCTTCGTGGCCAGTTAAAACCGGATGAGCCATGCATGGTCTGTGGAAGCCCAGCCCATCCTTTTGTCGATGCCGTCCATGAACATCTGGAACAGAGCCTGAACCAGCTACAGGAGCAACAGTTACGGCAGGCAAAACAGCAGCTCGATCAGCAACTGCAATCTCAGCAGCAGCAACGCATTGAAATGTCTAAAGCACAAACAGTAATTGAGCAACAGCAACAGCGTTGCCAGATCCTGCAAAACCAGATTCAACAATCCTCTGCTGACTGTAAATCTCAACTACTTAAACTGGAAGTGGTTACCGAGCAGCACAATGATCTTCCTACATTCATCCAGTTACTGGCGAATCACACTCAAAGTCTGGTCCAGCAGCTAGAACTATCACAACAGCAGGAACAACAGCTCCAGCAACAATTACAACAATGGCGTCAACAACAACAGCAATTGCACCAATTACAACTGGCTCTACAGCAACGTCAGCAACTCGACCAGCTGATACACCCAGTTTTAAGCATACTGCCCAAGCAGTACCAGTCGCAGCCACCTATGCTCTGCTTACCTCAGTTGCAACGACAAGTAGAGCACCGCATGCAGCACTTGGCAGTACAAAAGCAGCTGGAATCTGACCTGCATCAACAGCAGCAGATATTGGAAAAGAGCCAGTATCAACTACAATTGGAACAGCAAAATTTTGCTCAATTGAGTCAGTCTGTAGAGCAGTTGATTCAGCAAGGCAAAGACCTGCGTCAACAACTGGCTGAACTGACCCAAGAACATGCAGGACAAGTCTACCGTGTCGCTGCAGAATGGCGCGATGCACTAGAGCTACAAGCCAAGACCTTAGAGCAGACTTTAGAACAACAGCGTCAATGCACGGCGCAGGCCGAAAAACAGTGGCATCAAACCCACTTAAAACTGCAAGAATTTATCAGCCAACTTCAGCAGATCGATCAGCAATTGGCTCAATATCAGCAAGATATTCAGGCATGGCAAGCAGCACATCCTCAAGTGACGGCAGCTCAAATTGAACAATGGCTCAGTATTGATCTGAGCAACCATCAACGCATTCGTCAGAATCTGGCCAACCAGAAACAGGCACTCGAAAATGCCAGAACAGCCTGGCAATTACTTGAAGAACAATATCAGGCCCATTTAAAACTACAGCCAGAACATGAATTTGAGGAAATTGAACAAAAACTTGGCATGCTGCATCAGGAAAAAATAATGCAGCAGGAAGTGCTCAATGAAACTGATGCCAAACTGCGTATGAATGCCAATAATCAAAACACCTATGCCAAATATCAGCAGCAAATTGAGCAGATCAAAGCCGAAGAATACCGTTGGGGTCGTATTTACGACCTGATCGGACATAAGGAAGGTACCAAATTCCAGAAAATTGCCCAGGAACATCATCTGGATATTCTGGTGGAATATGCAAATCAGCAGTTGCAACCGTTGGCACCCCGCTATCAGTTACACCGTATTCCGGATAGCCTGAGTCTGGCGATTATTGATCTGGACATGAATAGTGAAGTCCGCCCTGTGCTGTCCCTATCGGGGGGTGAAACCTTCCTGGTTTCATTGGCTTTGGCTTTGGCGATTGCCAATATGGCCTCCGGCTCCATGAAACTGGAATCACTGTTTATTGATGAAGGTTTTGGTACGCTAGATCCTGCTTCGTTACATATGGTGATGAATGCACTGGATCATTTACAAAGTCAGGGTCGTAAAGTTGTATTAATCTCGCATGTGCAGGAAATGCATGAACGTATTCCGGTACAGATTCAGGTCAAACCGGTTGGTGCAGGTGCAAGTACCATTCAGATTATAGGTTAGCGATGATTCACCCTGCCCCGAACACGCTCTCGCCCTATTTCAGCTTACAGCTTGAGAGCCTACGGGGTATCAGTGCCATTGTGGTGTTATTCAGTCATTGCTTTCAGGCATTTATTGCGCCTTTCGATACCAGCATTTATTCATGGATACGCCTGCTTGGACAGGCTGCAGTCATGATTTTCTTTGCCTTAAGTGGCTATCTGATCGGCTATTCGATCCAGCACAACATTCATCAGCATGGTCAGTTCAATCTGCACCGTTATGCTCGACAGCGTTGCAGCAGAATTTTACCACCCTTTCTGTTTGCCATGGGGTTGACCCTGGTTTTCTATCTACTCGCTCCATTATTATTTGCCAGCCATACTCATGCTTTTCAACACAGTTTTGGCATGATGATCCGGACTGACTATAATGTAGACATGATGGAATTTTTTGGTTCGCTGCTATTTTTGAATGGCTTTGTAACACCAACGGTTTCAGCCAATGCTGCACTCTGGAGCCTGAGCTATGAAGTGTGGTTTTATGTGCTGGCCGGATTCCTACCTTTTTTAAAAAATTCGGAAATCGCCAAAATCGGATTTTTTATGGTTCTGGCTATACTGTCATTACTGAACATCCAGTTTTTTATTTATTTTCTGGTCTGGCTTAGTGCCTTTGCCTGTTCATTTCGATATATCCAGCTACGTTTTTTAAACCGCTTACAATCGGTCAAATTAGCCCTAGTCGGCTTGGCATTTCTAATTGCCTGTTTTGATGCTTACCAGTTTCAGATGATCGATGAAACCCAGCAATACCGCGCTGCGAATTTCACCCCTTTTAATTTCTGTGTGGGTCTGGCCTTTAGCTGCTGGCTGGTACAGCTCCAGTATCAACGCAGTCATTATCATGCGGTCTGGGTTCAATCCGCAGACTTTTCCTATACCTTGTATGTCACCCATTTCCCCTTACTTTTATTTATTTTGGGCTGTATTCCGGCAACTTTAGGCTATGGTCTGGGTGGAGCAGTTTTAGCCTTGCTTACGAGCATGTTCGGCATAATAGTCTTTGCCTGGCTGATGGCTAAATGGCTCGAACCAGCCAGAAAAAAAGCGTTATCCAATACCCTGCGATAACGTTTTGCTGCAAAAAACTGACATTAGTAGTTTATACATCTTTTTTAGGCCGTGCACCAAATAGGGCTGTGCCAACACGAACCATGGTAGAACCCGCAGCAATCGCTTCGGTCATATCCGCAGACATGCCCATACTCAAGGTATCCCAATCTTCAGGATGCGCATGCTGAGCTTTCACCCTATCAAATAAAGCTTTAGCCTCGATGAAAGCTTGAGGATTGCCCGGCGCTGGAATCACCATCAGGCCACGTAAGCGCACATTTGGTAGTTGGCTGATTTGTCTAACTAAATCCGCAACTTCTTCCGGCTGGCAACCATCTTTCGTATCCTGAGCATCAATATTGACCTGAAGACAGATATTCAGCGCGGGCTGATCATCTCCACGCTGATTGGATAAACGCTCGGCAATAATCAAACGATCCACCCCATGCACCCAGGCAAAATTTTCTGCCAGATGTTTGGTCTTGTTACGCTGTACATGGCCAATAAAATGCCATTCAATCTCCAAGTCTTTTAGAGCCGTAATTTTCTCCAGCGCTTCCTGCAAATAGTTTTCGCCAAAGGCACGTTGTCCTGCCTGATACATATCAGCCAGTACTGCACTCGGCTGGGTCTTGGAAACGGCCAGCAGTTGCACCGAATCTGGCTCACGACCGGCCTGAGCACAGGCTGTTTCAATTTGCGCTAAAACCTGATTTCGTGACTGTTGCAACATATTCATTGATGGGGTTCTCATTTCATTCATCTTTTTTTCCCTTGCCCATAAACTAAGGGTTGGTTAAGCTGTGGGAAAGCCTTATTATTCTATCAAAATAATTAACATTTTAATGAACTCGGGGACCTTATGGATATCACAGAATTGTTGGCATTTTCTGCTAAAAATGGTGCGTCGGATTTACACTTGTCTGCAGGCTTACCGCCAATGATTCGTGTCGATGGGGAAGTTCGTCGTATCAACCTGCCAGCATTAGAACACAAAGAAGTACATAAACTTGTTTATGACATCATGAACGATAAACAGCGCCGTGATTTTGAAGAAAATCTGGAAACTGACTTTTCTTTTGAAGTACCCGGTGTGGCCCGTTTCCGTGTCAACGCATTTAACCAGAACCGTGGTGCCGGTGCAGTATTCCGTACCATTCCATCCAAAGTTCTGACCCTTGAAGATCTGGGCATGGGACAGATTTTTAAAGATATCTGTGAATATCCGCGTGGTCTGGTACTGGTCACAGGGCCAACCGGTTCGGGTAAATCAACCACCTTGGCGGCGATGCTGGATTATATTAACGACAACCGCTATGACCATATTCTGACCGTCGAAGATCCAATCGAATTTGTGCATCAATCCAAGAAATGCCTGATCAACCAGCGTGAAGTGCATCGTGATACGCACGGCTTTAATGAAGCCCTGCGTTCCGCACTGCGTGAAGACCCGGATATTATTCTGGTTGGTGAGATGCGTGACCTTGAAACCATCCGTCTGGCCTTAACTGCGGCAGAAACTGGTCACCTGGTGTTTGGCACCCTGCATACCACCTCTGCGGCCAAAACCATTGACCGTGTGATTGACGTATTCCCTGCCGAAGAAAAAGATATGGTTCGTGCCATGTTATCGGAATCATTGCAGGCTGTGGTTTCACAGGCCTTGCTGAAGAAAAATGGCGGCGGACGTGTTGCGGCACATGAGATCATGATTGGTATTCCTGCAATCCGTAACCTGATTCGTGAAAATAAAGTCGCACAAATGTATTCTGCGATTCAGACCGGTGCCAACTATGGCATGACCACACTGGATCAGACCCTGAAAACCCTGGTATCTAAAGGTCTCATCAGCCCGCAAGTGGCACGTACTGCAGCCAAACAGCCAGAAGCATTCTTATAAGAAAAATTAATTGTATTGGGGTTTTTATACATGGATTTTAACGGCTTACTCGATTATATGGTGGAGAAAAAAGCATCGGATCTGTTCATTACAGCCGATGTCGAACCTTCAATCAAAATTAATGGGCAGATTTTACCGATTGGTTCGATAAAATTACCCGGCGCGGCAGTGGGGCAACTGCTTCACTCCATCATGAGCGACAAGCAGCGTAAAGAATTTGCAGACACGCGTGAATGTAACTTTGCCATCAGTACACCGGATAAAAGTGCCCGCTTCCGTGTCAGTGCCTTTCAGCAGCGTGATCAGCCGGGTATGGTTTTGCGTCGGATTGAAACCGTGATTCCGACCATGGATGAACTCAAATTACCGCCGATTCTAAAAGAACTGGCGATGACCAAACGCGGCATCATTATTTTTGTCGGGGCAACCGGTACCGGTAAATCAACTTCGCTGGCCTCGCTGGTCGGTTATCGCAATGAAAATTCCAAAGGTCATATCATTACCATTGAAGATCCGATTGAATTCATTCACCAGCATAAAGGCTGTATCATCACCCAGCGTGAAGTCGGGATTGATACCGATTCCTTTGAAATTGCCCTGAAAAACACCTTACGTCAGGCGCCGGACGTGATTCTGATTGGTGAGATTCGTTCGCGTGAAACCATGGATTATGCGATTGCCTTTGCCGAAACTGGTCATCTGGTCTTTGCGACCCTGCATGCCAACAACGCCAACCAGGCCATTGACCGGATCATTCATTTCTTTGAAGCAGACCGGCATAACCAGCTGTTCATGGACTTGTCACTGAACATGAAAGCCATTGTGGCACAGCAACTGATCCCAACCATCGATGGCAATGGTCGTCGTGCCGCGATTGAGATTCTGATTAACTCCCCCCTGATTGCTGACCTGATCCGTAAAGGTGATGTGCATGAGATCAAGGACCTGATGAAGCGTTCCCGTGAACTGGGCATGCAAACCTTCGACCAGGCACTGTATGACCTGTATAAGGCCAAGCAGATCAGCTATAAAGATGCGCTGAAACATGCGGATTCACCCAATGACTTACGTCTGCAAATCAAACTGGCAGAAGAAGGCGGCAGTCATTTATTACGTGCACATTCCAATATCACCTTTGATGGCCAGTCCTGATCAGATTGAACACATAAAAAAAACAGGCTTCAATCGAAGCCTGTTTTTTTTGTTTCAACCGGAGCGCAAATTATTTTTTACGAAACACTTCCTGACAGGCCGGCGCATCGCAGTAGCCATACAGATTCAGAGAGTGACCGGTTAATTCAAAACCAAATTTTTCAGCAACATCATGCTGCTCTTTTTCAATCGTATCATTGATGAATTCAACGACTTTGCTGCAATTCAAACAAACCAGGTGATCGTGGTGATCTTCCTGCATGATCTCGAAAACGGAATGATTGTTTTCAAAATTATGACGCTCAATAATACCCGCGGCTTCAAACTGTGTTAACACACGATACACAGTTGCTAAACCTACATCTTCACCCTGATCGAGTAAAGTCTTGTAAATATCTTCCGCACTTAAATGATGTTGTCTTGAATTTTCTAGTAATTCTAATATTTTAATTCGTGGAAGGGTAACTTTCAGTCCAGCTTTTCGTAAATCTTGGTTTGAAATAGTCATGTAAAAAGGTCTCTCAACAAAATCAAAGTTGGAATATGCAACAAACTTTAGATGCAGTATGATCTATCCTTGGATCAAATGCATCATAATTAATTTGGGATAGTTTAGCAAAATGCAAAAAATCATGTTGACGTTATTCGTCACTTCCTTGCTCGTCGGCTGTTCGACATTAGGTGTTTATAAAGTAGATATTCCACAAGGAACCCCTTTAACCCAAGCTCAAGCCGCTAAAATTCAAGTGGGAATGAGTCATCAACAGGTGCGTTTCTTACTGGGCAGTCCAACGGTAAGCGATCCGCTGAATCCTTTACGCTGGGACTACATCTATAACTATACCCCAGGAACCTACGCTAAAAAAGCCAAGATCCCGGCAGCCCAAGGCCAGCATTTGAAAATCTACTTTAACCAGTCTGGTATCGTGGAACGTGTTGAAGGTCTGGAGACGATTCCAGAATCTCAACCCGGCTTACCAGGATCAAAAGAAGCGATTTTAAATGCTCCTCCACTATAGTCGGTTTCACATGAAAAAGCCCCTGAATCATCAGGGGCTTTTTTAATTAAGCTGATTGATTGAGCAGATCATTGAAACTACTGCTCATTCAAGCCGCTCTCTATTCGGAAGATGGTTTCAGCTTTTTTAAAAGATTGCCTCTGGCATAACGACCCACCGGATTTTTCTCGGCGCGTTTACGTCGGATGTCTTTAGGATTGATGGTCAGTGCTCGGTAAATTTCCACCCTGTCACCTGCTGCCAGTGGCTGCTGCTGATCTTGCAAGCGCACGCCAAAAATGCCCAAAAATAATGGTTCAGGCAAGTCGACCTGCTCACGGATTCCACTTTGCTCAATCGCGTCCAGTGCCGTCATGCCAGGCTGAAATGACACGGCTAGATGAAATTGTTTTTCTGGCGTCGCATATGCCACCCAAATCATCGCCTCACTCATCAGACGAATTGTCCTAAGACAGCAATGATTGCCAGAATAATCCCAACCGGCAACACTACACGCACTGCAATACGCCAGATGTTATAAAACGCTTCAGAGCTGAAATTCATTGATTTACGCAAATGACTGATCTTCATGATCCAGCCAGCAAATAATGCATAGATCAAACAAATCAATAAGCCCCAGACGAGCAAGACCACATTGAAAATTGGGCTTAGATTTGGAATAGCCCAGATCAGTGTAACCGCCGCCACAATCGCCCATTGAATCGCAGGATGAAGCTGGCGTTGCTGTAATTGTTCACGTGCCATTTGCAGAATTAATGCAGCAGCTGCGACCATCGCTACGACCAGAGTAAATGCAGGGATTTGCGCTTGTATAGCAAAGAAAGCAAATGCAATGACAGCAACTAGCTGCGCAATCCAGATCGGCAATACCGTCTTGCTGGCGACATCCTGTTGTTGTACAGCGCTCAGACTAGATTGCCAGTACAAGCCCATGCCCAGACCACTTGCGACCAAAGCCAATACGGTGGCATTGCCCCATTCCGAGAACTCGACTGGTGTGACTTGCCATGCAGGTAGCGCCGTTCCCATCACATTGGCTAGAACCAGAGACGCCAGTACGCCAATCGTGGTAACAGCCAATAAAATTTGACGCGGTAGCAGTGACAGGGCCAACGCTACTATTGCCAATCCAATCAACAGAAGATTGGGTGCAAGATCAAGTGCAGCAATCGCCAGAACATTGCTGGCATTGTTCAGCATGGCACCTGCCAAAAACGGAATAAAGATCACACTTAACCAGCCGACAATACGCCATTTCTGTGACGCATCAGCTTCACGGGTCAGCGTCGACAGCGCCTGTAATGGCGTTGTTTTAGAGCGCTTGGCCAAAGCAATTTCCAAGTAGCAGACTGGAAGCGCCAGAATCAGCATGGTGGCCAACCAGAGCATCCAGAAATCCAGCTGACGATCAATCTGGATACCGGTTATCGGTGCGAGCGTCGCGATGATAATAAACGATAAACAGAAAGCCATCAGCGGCGATAACCATTTTGACATAGCATTGTCCTGCATGATGCATTCCTATAAAAATCTAGCGCTATTTTGCCTTGTGAAGCGGTGAAAATCAAAAACAAAAAGCAAACCACCTTAACGGTGATTTGCTGCGCAAAAATTATAATTAGATTTTAATTTTTGTTATCTCGTTACGTCTTTTATTATGAGAAGAAACGAGCGAACCAGTTTTTACCTGTTTTCTTTTCTTTTTCCTTGATGATCCCCATCATATTTTCTTTCACGGCACCGACATAATCGGCGTCATCGTGCTGAATATGGTTAATCAGCCATTTCGATAATACTTCATGTAGTTCATGTTCAATCGACTGCCCCAGTTCAAAACGGTCACGATAAGACTCGATTTTTTTAATAAACAGGTCATGCACACGTTTATGCGGTACCCGATATTTATAGCCGGCTTCTTCCTGAAGAGATTCCTCAAAGGTAAAATGCGACTGGGTATAATCAATAATATTGTCAAGAATCTGTTTAATACGGGCACGCTCGGTATTGGCATCAATTTCGTTGATATAATCGAGAATTCGTTTGTGCTGATCGTCAATCACATCGATACCAGTATTATAATCTGGGACCCATTTCATTTTCATTACGACCACCTATAAATATTAAGGACTTATAACGTGAAAATGAGCATATAGCGTATTGATTCAAATAAAAATGAAGCAAATTAGTCGGCTTTCCGCCTAAATCCGGCTTTTTCATTTTAAGTTTCTGTTATATATAATTAAAAATAATTTATCCTGAGTAAAAGGCTAAGATATTAATTAACCAAAATCCGCAATAAACCTTTATTTATTCTTAGATTTTTTCTTATTTTTTAAATATAAAAAAACGGAGTTTAAACTCCGTCTTTAATCGCATTTCAATATTGATCAGCTCGCGTGACGCGTTTTAAGGAAGGATCAAGACGTTCACGTTCCAGACGTTCAACATGCGTCAACTGAGAACGTACTTTCGCCCCATGCTGAAACAGGATCATTTCACCGGGCTGGAAGGCAGTCCATTCTTCATTCTGGGTCAATGGTTCAGTGGTAATCACTGCGACGCGATCTTCAGGGGTCGTGACCTGACTAAAGTCCACTTCGACATCAATATCAATCAGCTGAGCCGGTCTAAACGGGTATTCACGTACCAGCCAGTGGAGTTTAGTAATCGCATAGCTAAACAGCGCCTGACCATTCGACAGGCAGAAATTAAAGGTGCCATGCTCCGCGATTGCAGGTGAAATTTCAGCTAGAAGATCGAAAACCTGATCCAGTTTCGGCTCATGATAGCCAAAGCGTTTCACCAGTTGATCCAGCAGGTAACAGAAGGCACGCTCACTGTCGGTATTTCCGACTGGGGTAAAGCGCCCTGACAGTTCAGGAAAATAATCATATAAATCGCCATTATGGGCAAAAATCCATTGCCGCCCCCAAAGTTCACGGCTAAAAGGATGCGAGTTTTCCAGATTAATTTTGCCTTGGGTCGCTTTACGGATATGGGCAATCACATTGCGTGATTTGATTGGATAATTACGTACCAGCTCGGCAATCGGTGATTCAATCGCGGACTGGTTATCGACGAACAGACGGCAGGCTTTATCTTCAAAGAAAGCAATCCCGAAACCATCCGCATGATCAGAGGTAATGCCCGCCCGCTGGGAAAATCCGCGGAAGGAAAAAGTAATATCCGTCGGGGTGGCACAATTCATTCCGAGCAGTTGGCACATGGTTTGATTTCAGCTCTTTATTTCACTTAGAAGCTTATTGTGCATGACTGTCCCAGTCATTTCAAATAGGTGGCTATAAGAAATCCAAATAAAAAAGAGTCTCTATTGAGACTCTTTTTCGCAAAAATTGGCTTAAGAACGATGCGGATTGGCACGATTGGTAATGAGGGTGCCCACACCATGATCGGTGAAAATTTCTAGTAAGCTGGCATGAGGTACACGGCCATCCACGATATGTGCACTTACGACGCCGCCTTTTACCGCATCCAGCGCACAACCGACCTTTGGAATCATGCCGCCATAAATCACGCCAGTTTCGATCAGACGATCGACTTCTTGAGTGGTCAAACCAGTCAACAGGTTTTTATTTTCATCCAAGACACCGGTGATATTGGTGAGTAGAATCAGTTTTTCTGCACCTAGGGCTTCAGCGACTTTACCAGCGACCAAATCAGCATTGATATTATAGGTATTGCCTTCTTCATCGACACCTAGCGGGGCAATGACTGGAATAAAGTCACTATTGGTAAACATTTCCAGAACATCGGTTTTCACGCCAACGACTTCACCGACCAGACCCAGATCAATTTGCTCAACTGAACCATCTTCAGCCACTTTTTCCATCAGCAGCTTTTGCGCACGAATCAGGTTGCCGTCTTTACCGGTAAGACCAATCGCACGACCACCATGCTGGTTAATCAGGTTCACGATAGATTTGTTAACGCTACCGCCAAGTACCATCTCGACTACTTCCATGGTCGCAGGATCAGTCACGCGCATGCCGTCAATACGGTCTGATTCGCGGCCCAGCTGTTTCAGCATGGAATCGACTTGCGGGCCACCACCATGTACCACGATCGGATTAATACCGACTGTTTTTAATAATACGATATCACGTGCAAATGAACTTTCCAGCTCAGGATCGGTCATCGCGTTACCGCCGTATTTTACCACCAGGGTTTTACCCGCAAAGCGTTGAATATACGGCAAAGCTTCTGTCAAAATCTGTGCTTTGTCGATGCCTGTTTGTTGATTTGGCATTCGCCTCTCCTTATTGAGCATCTAAAATGTCTTGAGCGATCTCTGGATAACGGTCACGCAACATGGCTACAAACAGATGACGAATTTCATTTAGACCTTGGGCATTATTGGCATCAAAGCGCACTGTGAAATACTCACCTGTATTGGATGCTCGAATGATGCCAAAACCATCCTCAAAATCAAGACGTATCCCATCAATTTTACTGATTTGCACATGAATTCTTGCGGATTGTTGTTCAACGAAGTTTAAAAGCTCAACAGGACGTACTTGACGCGTTGAAATATAAAGATCTTCAGTACCATGTCGTTTTGGATAAGCCGCCAAGGCCTGCGCGAGAGTTTGCCCCGTTTGGTCGAGATATTCCATGACTCTGAGCGCTGCATAGAGTCCATCATCATAGCCCCAGCCGCGACCATCATTAAAGACATAATGTCCGGCATATTCCCCACCAAAAATCGCCTGATGCTGAGACTGCTTCAGATAAGTTCTGAGAAATGAACTGCCGGTACGAATCATCACCGGTTCCCCGCCCAGACGTTGCACTGTATCGCGAACCAGAGTTGAACATTTCACATCATAAACAAATTGGCGTGGTGCTGAATCGCTTAGGCAAATTTCAGCAAACAGGCACAATAACTGATCGGCTGTAATAATCTGACCATGTTCATCAATCAGAACCAAGCGATCGCCATCACCGTCCAAGGCAATACCGAGATCAGCCTGCTGTTGCATGACGGTTTGACGTAAAGTCTCAAGATGTTTGTCTTGCGAAGGATCCGGCGCATGATCCGGAAAATGTCCATTCGCCTCACAACGTAAAGCAATCACTTCACAGCCCATTTTTCTGAGTACCAAGTCAGCACAACGTCCGGCTGAGCCATGCAGACCATCCAGAATCACTTTAAATGAGCGCTTTAATTGAATATCTTCTAATATTCCCTGCTGATACTGCAGGCAAAACTCTGGAATAATCTGATGCGGCAGTTCAGCTAAAGTAATTAGCTGGCTATCGCAATGTGACTTTGCCAGTTGGGCCACCTGTTGAATCATCTCAGGACAAGGTGGTTCACCATCAATAATCCATTTAATACCATTATCTTCTTTAGGATTATGACTGGCAGTGACCATAATGCCATTGCCATCAAACTGGCGTGCGGTGAAATATAGCATTGGGCTGGAACAACAACCTACAATAGTGGCTTCCAGCGAATAATCTTTAAAAATACGGGCAATCGTGTCGGCAAAAGCCGGACTACTGATGCGTGCATCATAACCAATGGCGACACGTGTCTGTCCCGCAGTCTGATACTGCTGGGCTAAACCGTGGGCAATTGCATCAATGATCCCGGCACCTAATAGACTGACTTTACCGCGTATGTCATAGGCACGAAAGATATGCATGGGGAATGGATGATTCATAGATCCCATAAAAATGTCTTTTCACTATTCATTAAAATAAGGAGATTTAAAATGATGATTTCATCATAATGACTTTAAACATTTGTTTTTGTTTTAAGACCCGCTATTTTTAAACGATTTCAATGTAACAATCAATTATAAAAATATAATCTACAACTTTAGAATTATAGGGTTCTTGTAATTAAACAATGATTATTCAATTATATTTATTTTGAGTTTCATCTAATTAGACATTTGATAATTACATCAATTTTGGATTTAAATAATTCTACTTGGCCGAAAAAATAAGGTTTTATTTTTTAAATATATTTCAACCAACTCATTTTTTTTAATATTTAATCTAATCAACTAAAAATGGCTTACATCCAGTTAATGAATGTAAGCCATTATTAAAACTTAGTTTTTACCCGTATGACCAAAACCGCCAGCACCGCGTTCAGTCGCTTCGAATTCATTCACCAGATCGAATTCAGCTTGTACCACAGGAACCAACACATACTGCGCCAAACGTTCACCTGGCTCTAAGCTGAATGCCGTCTGACTACGGTTCCAAACGGATACCATCAATTCACCCTGATAATCAGAATCAATTAAACCTACCAGGTTACCCAACACGATCCCATGTTTATGGCCCAAACCCGAACGTGGCAAGATCAGACCAGCAAATGCAGGATCTTCAATATAGATTGCTAAACCAGTTTTTACCAAAACCGTTTGGCCTGGTTCAATGATTGTGGTTTCTGCAACACACGCACGCAAATCCAGCCCCGCTGAACCTGTCGTAGCATAAGTCGGTAATGGCCATTCCTGACCAAGACGCGAGTCAAGGACTTTCACCTGAACTTTCATGTATTCATTCCTGTTGTTTCATTTAAAATAAGAGCAAGTCTTGTACCTTATCGTTTGATAAGATTACGCAAATTATCAAGATAATGTTGGGCTTGTAATTTTGGATCGATGTTACCGGCCAGCTTTTTCTTGCGGCCTAACCATTCCAGCTCATCTTCCGGTAATTCATCCAGGAAACGGCTTGGGGTCATTTGCTTCATCTGCCCACCGGCCTTGCGCTGTTCTGCCAGAGTAATGGTCAGTCCCTGACGTGCACGGGTAATCCCCACATACATCAGACGGCGTTCCTCTTCGACCGTTTCTGCAGCGATCGAGTTTTTATGTGGCAGAATTTCTTCTTCCAGCCCGATCAGATAGACATAAGGAAATTCCAGACCTTTAGACGCATGCAAAGTCAATAAATTGACTTTATCGGTGTCCTCTTCTTCCTGCTGCTGCTCGAGCATGTCCAGCAGCACCATTTTACGAATCACACTTTCAATATTTTTTTCATCAACATCTTCAGCGCGGTTAATCAGGCTTTGAATGCTGCTATAGAGCACTTCGATATTGTCGAGCTTGGTCTTTTCCTGCGCTGGTGTGGCTGCAGTTTCCTTGATGTAATCGATATAACCGGCTTCAATCATCATCTGGCGGATAATTGGCACTGGTTCATCATCATCCAGTAAATTGCGGGTAAAACCCTCAATAAAATCGGCAAACTCAGCCAGTTGAGTCGTGGCCTTTTTCGGAATCGCCATGGTCAGACGCTGATCCGCAGCCGCAGCCAGAAGCGACAGATTATTTTCCTGAGCAAATAGACCGAGCTTTTCCAGCGTTACCGGACCAATTGCCCGTTTTGGCGTATTGATAATTCGTAAAAATGCACTGTCATCTTCAGGGTTAATGATCAAGCGTAAATAGCTCATCATGTCCTTGATTTCGGCACGTGCGAAGAAGGACTGTCCGCCAGATAATTTATACGGAATCTGCATCTGACGTAGATGGGTTTCTAAGATACGCGCCTGGAAATTGCCGCGGTACAACACCGCATAATCTTTCCAGCTTTTACCGTTCATCAATTTATGCGTGATCAGGTCTTTAACCACGCGTTCTGCTTCATCATCATCATTGCGGCAGGTAATCACACGGATCATTTCACCATGGCCTTTGTCCGACCAAAGCTTTTTATCAAAAATATGCGGATTATTACCAATCACGGTGTTGGCTGCTTTGAGAATACGACTGGTCGAACGATAGTTCTGTTCCAGTTTAATCACTTTTAAATTAGGAAAATCCTGCTGCAGCAAGGCCATATTTTCCGGTTTAGCACCACGCCAGGCATAAATCGACTGGTCATCATCGCCTACGGCGGTGAACTGTCCCATCACGCCAACCAGTAATTTCACCAGAATATACTGCGCCGTATTGGTATCCTGATATTCATCGACCAGCAAATAACGCACGCGATTTTGCCATTTGTCACGAACTTCGGCATTTTCCTGCAGCAAGCGCGTTGGCATCACAATCAGGTCATCAAAATCCACGGCGTTATAGGCACGCAAATTACGTTCATATAATTGATATAAATGCGCAAACTGCACATCTTCGGCAGTTTCACAGGTAGTATATGCCTGCTCGGGTGGAATCAGATCATTTTTCCAGTCCGAGATCATTTTCATGGCTTTGGCAATCAGTTCTTTGCTTTCTGCACCGGATAAATTGTCACGCTGCATCAGATCCATCAGAATGCGTTTACAGTCGTCAGCATCCAGAATCGAGAAATTATTTTTCAGTGGGGTATGTTTCAACTCCAGGCGCAGCATATTCAGGCCAAAAGTATGGAAGGTCGAAACTGAAACGCCTTTACTTTCTTCACGCGTCAACAATTTGCTGACACGCTCTTTCATCTCACGTGCTGCCTTGTTGGTAAAAGTCATCGCAGTAATACGATGTGCGGGAATCCCGCAATGCTTGACTAAATACGCGATTTTTCGCGTGATCACTGAAGTCTTGCCTGAACCCGCTCCTGCAAGTACTAACAAGGGTCCTTGAGTGTATTTCATGGCTTCAAGTTGCTTGTCATTTAACTGACTGGCGAGTGACATATGGCTTCCTCTTCTAGATTCGGCTCCGATTATAGTCATCTCTGCGTCAGTTGCCTAATTTAAAATACGATTAATCAGGTCAATATTCAGATATAAAAAAACCACCCGAAGGTGGTTTTTTCTTAAGCGTTCAAGAATTATTGAACTGCATATACCGCGATTTCTACACGACGGTTTTGCTCTTTACCTGCAGCAGTTGTATTGTCTGCAATTGGGTTCGCTGAACCTAAACCTTGAGCATTAATACGTGTACGTGAAACACCTTGGCCTGCCAAGTAAGTCGCTACAGAGTTTGCGCGTGCTTGAGACAATGGCAAGTTAATTGAGTCATTACCCGTGCTGTCTGTATAACCAGTTACAAGAATACCGCTCTTGTTATCTTCAGTTAATACTTGCGCTACTTTGTTCAAAGTGCCATAAAAGTTTGGTTTGATATTTGACTTGTTCGTGTCAAATGTAATGCTGCCTGGCATCACAAGGTTAATCGAACCATCTGCATTACGGTTAACGTCTACGCCCGTACCCGCTGTTGCTTGACGTAATTTTTTCTCTTTGTTATCAAGATACACACCCGCTGCACCACCAACAACAGCACCAATCGCTGCTGCACGGTTATTTTGACGGCTGGTATTCGCATTGCCTTTAGAAACACCGTAACCTGCTGCAGCACCAATTAAAGTACCTAGAGCAGCTTTATCATATTCCACACCACCGATGTTATTACCAGTTGATTGACAACCTGTAAGTGCTACGGCCCCTGCTACAGCTGCTGAAATGACTAGTGCACGCATCGCATGACTCCTTGTTGTATGCTTTGTTGTTAAGCGAGATAATGATTTAAATTGAATGGGCTAACCATTGAATTTTTGTTAATAATAAATCGTTTAGTAATATTTTGTAATGTTTATATGTAACTAAAACCAAGTAGTTCGTCACAATATCTTCATAGTTTCCTGTTTAGGCTTTTTTATTTGCCTAACTGTCTCTATATTACTCAAAATATGAAAAAATTTAAGTGATTAATCTCTGGGGACTGTTTGGATATGTCATCGAATAGCAACAAGCAACCGACTTTAAAAAAACTGGCGCGTGGCCTGACGGTCACATCCGTCATGACGGGCAGTACTTTTTTTCATGGTCCCCCGGTGCTGGCCTTGGGTTTAACCAAACTTTTTAAAAAATCCGCAAAAGTGGATGAAACCAATATCAAGATTACCAACAGCTGGTTAGGGGTCAACAACTGGCTGATTGAGCATGTACTGAAAAACACGCAATGGCAAATCAGCGTAGATGAGTCACTGGATTTGAATATGCAGGGCCGTTATTTGATGACCTGTAATCATCAGAGCTGGGTCGATACCACTGTCAATCAATACTTCGGTCTGACCCGTATGCCCCTGACGCGTTTCTTTACCAAATGGGAACTTATTTTTATTCCTTTTGTTGG
Organism: Acinetobacter lwoffii; assembly: GCF_024129715.1. Classification (GTDB taxonomy): domain Bacteria; phylum Pseudomonadota; class Gammaproteobacteria; order Pseudomonadales; family Moraxellaceae; genus Acinetobacter; species Acinetobacter lwoffii_U. The sequence goes on along the minus strand of NZ_JAMXXM010000023.1, from coordinate 11,924 downwards.
TCAGGCCTTTAAAATCTTGGGCTTCCCGATGATGAAGCGGCATAGCAAGGAACAGATTGCTAAAAATCCTGCGCTAAAATACCGGGATATGGAAGAAGCACGTAAATCCTGTGAACAGCTGATCAGTCAGCCTTTTACCCTGTTAAATTATCTGGAAGGCACGCGTTTTACCCAAGAAAAGCATGATCAGCAGCAGTCTCCCTATACACATTTACTGAAGCCTAAAGCCGGTGGGCTGGCATTGGCACTCAGTATTCTCGGCGATAAAATTGATGCGCTGGTCGACATGACTATTGTTTATCCTGACGGTATTCCGGGCTATGGTGAATTTTGGTTAGGTGAAGTGCCACGTATTGCGGTAAATTTAAGAAAAATTGATATTCCTGACTGGGTGCTCGGTGGCAATTATGAAGATGATGCTGAATACCGTGCACGTTTCCAGAAATGGATTGATCAAATCTGGACTGAAAAAGATCAGCTCATCGCACAAATGCAGCAGAACTTTGCCCAAGCCCCGGTCGGATCTGTAACCGAGTAATTATGAAGAACGACAACCCGGACATTACGTCCAGCTCATTTAAATTTGTTCGTAAAGGAACCTGGGGCTGGAAAATTGCACTGATTTACGACATTTTCATGATGGTTTTGATCGTCATCAATCTGTTCTGTCTCAGTGCCAACGCCATTTTAATGAGCGATTTTGGTCAGTGGTTGTTTGACTTCATTCGTTTACCCGAAGTGTTGCAGTTTTATAAAAGTGATTTACGCCCTTGGGTCATTATTACCGAGGGCTGGTTTACCACCTTCTTGGTCTGTGAATTACTGGCACGCTGGGTCATCGCGATTGTTCTGCGTCATCATCGACGCTGGTGGTTCTTCCCTTTTGTGCACTGGTATGAAATTTTATCCATTATCCCTCAACTACGTTTCCTACGCCTGCTGCGTGCGGTCGCGATTGGCTACAACCTGCATAGCCATGGTTATAAAGTAATTCCTAACCGCTGGTATCGCCAAGGTAACTTTTATTACAACATGCTAATGGAAGAGCTTTCTAGCCGGGTGGTACTGACCGTACTGGACGGTATTAAGCGTGAACTGACCACGAGCACATCACATAAACAGTTAATTGATGATTTGGTGGAACATCACCGTAAATTACTGGCGATTGCCTTGGCAGATATCTTGCAGGAATCTTTAGGCAAGGAATTACAGGCACAACGTTCCATGATCGCTAAAAATGTAGGGCAAGTAGTGAATCAGGCGATTGAAGATACTCCAGAACTAACCCAATTATTACGTTTGATTCCAATTGTTGGCAGCCGGATTGAACAGCAAATTCAAAGTATTGGTCAACGTTTGGGCGAAAATATCACGCAAGGACTGATTGAACCATTTACCCACACAGGTCAAAAAGAAAATCCGACTTTTGCCCTAATTTCAGATAAAATCAGCCAGATTCAGATTGAACATAATCCACATATTGATAAATTGGTCGAATCGGCTGTTTTTGAAACACTTGAAGCAATCCGGAAACAGGTGAAAGTCAAACAATGGCAACAGATTTTAGAAGAACATGAGCAAAATCAGAGCTCAATAGATAAGTAAAGTTTAAAGTACAGAATCAGATCAATCCGTCCGGTTCTGTTCGCATAAAAAAATAACTGAGATCGCTAGAGAATTACTGCAATTTGTTCTAGGATTTGCACTATTTACAACATTGCTTCGACACAAAACCAGCACGTCAGAAGTATTTAAGGAAGAATTATGGCTGATATACGGATAAAAGGCAGAATGGTCAATGCGATACGCATTAGCCTAGATACCAATGATCATGATGCAATCCGCCAGCAACTTAGCCCAAAATTACAAGCAGCATTTCCACCCGGCACTTTGGCAGTCATTGAAAGTTCAGTTGAACAGGAACTCATTGCGCTGATTCAACTGTTAATCAGTCTGGATGTACAGCCTATGGCTGTTACTGAAGGCTTACTTGGAGATCAGGCGCGCGCCATTCAGTTCCCGGTACTGCCACCTGATCGCCAGTTAGAAGAAATTAAAGCCACCAAAGAACAGGTCGTGGAAGTTAAGCCAGAACCCGTAGCAGACAATGCCCAGGTAGCGCCAATTGTTGCGCATGTGACTTCATATCATGATGAAATTCTGCGTACCGGCCAATGTATCGTGCAGCATAATGGCGACATTATTATCAATGCCGGTATCAACAGTGGGTCAGAAGTGATTGCTTCAGGCAATATCCATGTCTATGGCAGCGCGCGTGGTCGTGTCATTGCAGGTGTCGGTGGCAATACGGCGGCACGTATTTTCTGTCATAGCCTCGAAGCAGAACTGATTTCGATCGCAGGCACCTATTGCGTAGCGGATGACATTCCTCCGCATGTGGTCAAAAAATCAGTGCATATTTACTTGAATGATCAACAAGAGCTTGTATTTGAAGCTCTACAATTTTAATGTATAAATAAACACCAAAAACCCCATTTTAAACAGGGGATTTGAACCATAACAGGAGTGGATTCGGTGGCGAAAATTGTTGTCGTAACATCAGGCAAAGGTGGTGTAGGTAAAACTACAACAAGTGCATCTTTTGCAACAGGTTTAGCCCTACGTGGTCACAAAACTGTTGTTATTGATTTTGATGTAGGTTTACGTAACCTTGATTTGATTATGGGCTGTGAACGCCGTGTAGTTTATGATTTTGTGAATGTTTTAAATAACGAAGCACGATTACAACAAGCACTGATTCGCGATAAAGATATTGAGAATTTATATATTTTACCTGCTTCCCAAACACGTGATAAAGATGCCTTAACCGATGAGGGTGTAGCACGTGTAATGGATGAGCTTTCGCAGGAATTTGACTATATTATTTGTGATTCACCTGCCGGTATCGAGCGTGGTGCCATTCTGGCCATGTACCATGCGGATGAAGCGATCATTGTGACCAACCCTGAAATTTCTTCAGTCCGTGACTCTGACCGTATCATTGGTATGCTCGATAGCAAAACAAAAAAAGTAGAACAAAACGAAGGTCGCATCCGTAAGCATCTGTGTATTACCCGTTTCAATCCGGAACGTGCCGATAAACAGGAAATGCTGACGATTGACGATATTTCTAAGGATATTTTACGTGTACCGACCCTAGGTGTTATTCCTGAGTGTCCAAGCGTTTTACAAGCATCAAACGAAGGTAAGCCAGTGATTCTTTTCACTGAGGCTTCAGCGGGTCAGGCTTATGATGACCTGGTGGCGCGTTTCCTTGGTGAAGAGCGTCCTTACCGTCATATTGAGGTAAAACCTAAGGGCTGGTTAGCACGACTATTTGGAGCGTAGACATGGCAGGATTCTGGAGTAAACTTTTTAGTGGTGAGGAGAAGCCATCAAGCGCACGGACTGCTAAAGACCGTTTGAAGGTGATCGTTGCATCCGAACAAGGCTTGGGGCGTCGCTTGAGCCAAGACAAAATTGACCAGATGAAGACTGAAATCATGCAAGTGGTCAATCGTTATGTTCGCGGTGTCGATGAACAACATATTCAAATGCAGGTTCGTTCTGAAGCCAATATTGAAATGCTTGAAATGAATATCAATTTACCTGAAGAACGATAATCTGATTTTTGATTGGTCAAGTAAATTGATTCAAGGCAAAATATGAGAGTGGTAGAAATAGTAGTTTAGTTATATTCCGCCCACTTGAAGCATAGCTTCAAGTCTTGCGACTAGGCAAAGCAGTGCTTTGCTAATCTAGTCTCATATTTTGCCTTTTTTCATGCCGAAAAAACTACATTAGATCAAGGAAATTGCGATGGCATTATCCCAACCAGCGACCTTTAACGAAGAATGGTCAGATGAGCGTGTATTTGCCTACTTGAATCAGCTTCCTCCTGCAGGCGTTAATGCTGATTTTCACGTGCTCTATCATGCTTTCAAGCATATGCGTCCATTTGATTATGAACGCCTGTTGACGAAATTTGTCGCTGATGGCCGTGATGTCAATGCAACTAATCCGGAAGGACAACGGATTCATGACGTGATTGCCACCTACCCACGTCAAAGTGCGGAGTTTCTGGATGTATTGGCAAAATTTGCCTGAGTCAAGAACACATAAAAAGGCCTGCTTTGAAAGCAGGCCTTTTTATTGCAAAGATTCTGGAACTAAACCAAGATCTCGCGTTTGCCATTGGCACCCATACCACTGACAATGCCGTTTTCTTCCATCTGATCAATGATCCGCGCAGCACGGTTATAGCCCAGACTGAATTTACGCTGCAAGGATGAAGTAGAAGCCTTACGGGTTTCCAAAACAAAAGCCACACACTGGTCATACAGCGCATCACGGTCTGATCCACCGTCGCCACCATCTTCAAAACCACGACTCGATGGTTCTTCATCAAATGGTGTCAGGATCTCGTCGACATAATTTGGTGAACCACGTTCACGCCATGCATCACAGATCCGATTGACTTCGTCATCAGCAATAAACGCACCATGCACACGTTCAGGTTCAATTTTACCCGGGCCGAGGAATAGCATGTCACCATGACCAAGTAAATCTTCTGCACCGCCGGCATCCAGAATGGTACGCGAATCGATCTTGGAGTTAACCCGTAATGCGACACGTGTCGGAATATTGGCTTTGATCAAACCGGTGATTACGTCTACTGATGGACGCTGGGTCGCAAGCAACAGGTGAATACCAGCAGCACGTGATTTTTGTGCCAGACGGGTAATCATTTCTTCGGCTTTTTTACCCACCTGCATGATCATATCCGCGAACTCATCCGCAACAATCACAATAGAAGGCAACGGTGTTAAGCGCGGCGCACGCTCACCCACAACAGAATCGCTGGCTTTCCAGGTTGGATCGATCAGGTCTTCACCATTGGCAATCGCCTCTTCCACCTTGCGGTTATAGTCGCTCAGTTTACGGATTTTCAGGAAAGACATCAGTTTATAACGACGTTCCATTTCATTGACACACCAGTTCAATGCGCTGACCGCATCTTTCATATCGGTAACTACAGGCGTCAACAAATGTGGAATATCATTATAGTTCGCCAGTTCTAGCTGCTTCGGATCGATCAGAATAAGACGCAATTCATCTGGGGTATATTTCAGCAACATCGATAGAATCATCGAGTTGACCGCCACCGATTTACCCGAACCTGTGGTCCCTGCCACCAGCATATGCGGCGCTTTCCCCAGATCAGCAATTACCGGATTACCGGAAATATCCTTACCCATTGCCATGGAGAGAATACTACTCGGATCAGTGAAAGCAGGAATAGTCAAAAGTTCGATCAAACGGACCATTTCACGGGTACTGTTCGGCACTTCGATCCCGATATACGGCTTGCCTGGAATGACTTCAACCACACGCACCGATGCCATCGACATCGAACGTGCCAGATCTCGGGAAATATTGGTCACTTTAGAAGCTTTCACCCCTGGCGCCAGATCCAGTTCAAAACGTGTTACGACTGGGCCTGGCTGTGCTTCTACCACTTTGGCTTTGACATTAAATTCTTGCAGCTTGATTTCAAGCAATTCAGATAAACGTGCCAGCTGCTCTTCGGTAAAATTCACTTTTTTATTCGGATCGACTTCATCCAGTAAATCTAGCCCTGGAAGTGGTGATAAATCTTTACGGCGCTCCACCACCTGCATGGCACGTGACATCGGACGGCCTGAAGCATCAGTTAAAGGAGCATCAAAATCAAACTCGTCTTCATCTTGTGGTTTACCAGCCGTTTCTTGCCAGGCTTCTACAAATTCTTCTTTAGATAAAGCCTCGCGTACTGCTGCATGAGTTGCAGAAGGAGGAGATACTGGTTGCTCTATACCCTGATGCTGAATTGGTGCCTGAACAAAAGCAGAAGATTGAGCATAGCTAGAACTACGTACCGGTTGGCTTGGCTCTTCCTCTTCAATCAGCAAATCACCCAGGTCATCCAGATCGGTCTGTAATGCGCTGTTTTTCAAGACATGTGCAGTCGCCATGGATGCCATGGCCGGTGCAACATTGGTCATGTCTTCTACAATTCTTGAGGTCTTTTCGGCTGGCGCTGTATTGAATGGACTATGCACATCGGTCGCAGTTTTGCCTTGCGGAACTGCAGCCAGAAGTTCATCAAAGATTTCATCATCATCCCAGTCCAGACCTGTATGTGGAGTAGGTGCTGTTCTGGTATGAGCATGAGTCTGTGCTGCAACAGATTGTGGGGCAACTATATGTGAGACTGAAGAATTAAGCTGTTCTTCTTCGGCTGCTTTGAGTAAGGCGTCAATATCCTGTTTATGGCGCTGATCTTCATTCGAATGCAAGGCACGCCACACCTCGCCTGTCGCTACCACACGATCCGGCTGTTGAGGCACTTGCTGTACTTGTTTAAATGTCTCGACTGGTTCAGCAGTCTGCTGCTCAGCTTCGGGAAGATCATCATAAAACTGCGGTTGTTGTGATTCTTTATCGGCAAAATCATCAAATAAACGTTCAGCCACCTGATCACGCACCACCGGATCTATTTCTACCAGTTGATGTTCAGGCGCAGGTGTTACTGCAACCGCTACTTTTTTTGCACTAATGACTGGCTCTTTTTTGGCAACAGGTGCAGTACGGTCAAAATCAGACATGCCTTCAGGCACATTGCGGTAGAACAGATCTTGCAGATAAGCAGGCGTTGCTTTGAGGCTGCTCCAGGTCTTGTTCCACTTCACCCCAAAAGCCAAGGTAAATAACACCACCCAAAGCACAAACAAGAAGAATGCTGCACCGTATACTGTCAGCAATTGTTCAAGACTCTGACCTAATTCATAGCCAATAATACCACCGGAAGAATTATCCAGCGTATCAGCAGGGACTTGCCAGAATAAAAACAACAGCGCTGAGGTGGTCAGCAACAGGAAGAATTGTGCAGCATAGCGAAATGGCCGGTTCAGGAAGCTACGCGGCCACCAGACCTGAATCGCTTCCATAAACAGATAGACAGGGATCAGCAGACTTGCCCAACCGAGAAAGCCAAACAAAAGGTCTGCAATCCAGGCACCCGCTACCCCACTGGCATTCGAAACGGTCTGCGTATCACTGGAGATATGCATCCACCCCGGATCAAATGGCGTATAGGTCACTGTTGCAAGAAACAGATAAATCCCAAATGAGACTAAAAATAATGTCATTACTAAGCGCTGTGCATAGGCACTCGACACCGCTGTCATATACTGTCCTGTAACCAATTCTTCATGAATATTCTTTTGCTTCAATGCTTGAAAAAAGCGACGCAATAAAATGCATATTATGCACCTGTTCTGTGAAAAAAGATGCACTATTGTGCAAGCACAATGTTACTTATGCTCTATAGCCCAAATCGATTTCAATGATCAATAATATCGACTTTAATCTCACACCACTGTTATACAGTTTCACGTATAATTCAATAAATTTCTAAATAAAAAAGGATACAGCTGATGAGCGCACGTCACTCACGACTGATTATTTTAGGTTCTGGCCCCGCAGGCTACAGCGCAGCAGTCTATGCAGCGCGTGCAAACCTAAAACCAACCCTCATTGCCGGTTTGCAACTGGGCGGCCAATTGACCACGACCACGGACGTGGATAACTGGCCAGGTGATCCTGAAGGCTTAACCGGTCCAGCATTGATGGAGCGTATGCAGGCGCATGCAGAGCGCTTTGGCACTGAAATCGTGTATGATCATATCAATGAAGTAGATCTAAACCAGCGCCCTTTCGTATTGAAAGGCGATATGGACGAATTTACCTGTGATGCTTTAATCATCTGTACCGGTGCAACAGCTCAATATTTAGGTCTTGAATCTGAAGCTGCCTTTATGGGTCAAGGCGTCAGCGCTTGCGCCACTTGTGATGGTTTCTTCTACAAAAACCAGAAAGTCATGGTTGTGGGTGGTGGTAATACCGCTGTTGAAGAAGCCTTATACTTATCCAATATCGCTTCGCATGTGACTCTGGTTCATCGCCGTGATTCATTACGTTCTGAAAAAATCTTGCAAGATCATTTATTTGCTAAAGAAAAAGAAGGCAAGATCAGCATTATCTGGAACCATCAGGTCGATGAAGTACTCGGTGATGCACAATCTGGCGTAACTTCAGTTCGTCTTAAATCAACTCAAGATGATTCTACTCAAAACGTTGATGTGACAGGTATGTTTGTGGCGATTGGTCACAAGCCAAATAGCACCATGTTTGAAGGTCAGTTGGAGCTTCGTGACGGCTATATCCAGGTGCAAAGCGGTACTGCAGGTAATGCAACACAAACTTCCGTACCGGGTGTATTTGCAGCCGGTGACATTGCGGACAGCATTTACCGTCAAGCCATTACTTCTGCGGGTTCAGGCTGTATGGCTGCGCTTGATGCGGAAAAATATCTTGATGCGATGGGCAAACTAGACTAAGCAGCAAGAATAAAAAAGCCGTCCATTATGGGCGGCTTTTTTATTGCTAGAATGAGATGATGATTTATCTATAGATTTATGTCGGGTCTGCCATGTCTTTACTTCCTCCCTCAGAATTCATTTTTCCCAATCCGGTCGAGGTTGATCCTGAAGGTGAAGGACTGATTTGTATTGGTGCCGACCTCTCCCCTTCTACACTTTATGAAGCCTATACACATGGATTATTTCCATGGTTTTCAGAAGGTGATCCAATTTGCTGGTGGAGTCCGGAACCACGCTGCATTATTCGCCCCGAAGATTATCATCCAAGCAAATCCCTGCTACGCAATATGAAAAAGCAGGACTATAAAATTACAATCAATCATGCTTTTGAAAGGGTGATTCGTTCCTGTTCATTGCCGCGTGCTTATGCAGACGACACCTGGATCAGTGAAGATATTATCGCAGGCTATTGTGACATGTTCGACGCAGGGTATGGTTATAGCATTGAGGTCTGGGATGAAGATCGCGTCGTCGGTGGACTTTATGGTGTGACCATCGGTCAAGGCTGTTTTGGTGAATCTATGTTTAGTACGCAAACCGATGTTTCTAAAATGGCTTTCTATACTTTAATGCTGATTGGACAGGAAAATAAACTACCCTGGATCGACTGCCAACTGGTCAACGATCATCTTTTAAGCCTAGGTGCCTGCACACTTTCTCGCCAAGACTATCTTAATTCTTTACAAGATATTGTAAAAAAGCCTGCGATTGATTGGAAAAAGTATCAGGAAGGTGTATTTTCAAGTAAAACAATAGCGCAAAACGCGCGCTTAAGTGAATGAAAATAACAGAGGGTAGTTGTTATGAACTCTTATCAGCCAAAGGCCCTACTGAACGATTTACAGTATTATATTACGCCGCCGCATGATTGCAGCTATCTGCCCAACAAGTCGGCGCGCATGGTTTTTCTGGATCCCGGACATCGAATTGATGTAGTCACTTTATCGGAACTGTCACGTACCGGTTTCCGTCGCAGTGGTGATTTCGTGTATCGCCCCGAATGTCATTTGTGTCGTCAATGTCTGTCTTCGCGTGTGCCTGTTGCTGAATTCCGCATGAACAGTTCACAAAAAAAAGCCTGGAAACGTAATCAGGATCTGGTGATAAAAATTACCAGTCCAGAGCACGCCGGGGACCTACATTATGCGCTGTATGAACGCTATATCAATGAACGCCACGCAGATGGCGATATGTTCCCACCCACCCGGGATCAGTTCGAAAAATTTTTATTGCAAAGCTGCACCGACAGCTTCTTTCTAGAATTATGGCAAGGTGAGCGTCTAATCAGCGTTTCCACTTGCGACCTGCTGGATGATGGCATCTCTGCCGTTTATACCTTCTTTGATCCGGATGAAAATCGTCGTTCACTCGGTGCTTTTGCAATCTTGAAACAGATTGAACATGCACAAAAGCTGGGCTTGCAATTTATCTATCTGGGTTATTGGGTGCCACATTCCAACAAGATGAATTACAAATCTCAGTATCTGCCACTGGAACTCTTGATCGATGGACAATGGCGACGTTTAAATCATGCATTGAGTGCCACGGAGATTCAGCAATTGGGAAACTCATTAATGACGACCTTACCCAGCGGATGGAATCACCAGATTATTAAATAAGGTCGTCAGCTTTTATGATTTAAACAGACTAGCAAAATCATCCGTACATGCTTTCACCATAATGATGGCATGTTCACGGCTTCCGTTGGCATTTGGATAATAGTTCTTACGCAGATCAATCTGATGAAAGCCTGATTTTTCATATAGCTTGATCGCAGCCTGATTACTCTCGCGCACTTCCAGGAAAATCTGTACCGGATTGTTTTTTAGCATCACCACTGAAGCCTCCAGCAACTGATAGCCCAAGCCCTGACCTTGCTGTGCCGGATCAATTGCCATGAGCAATAAATTGGCTTCATCCAGCACTGGTTGTAAAATACAAAATCCGGCCACCTGCCCTTGCACTTCAATCACGGTACTTTGATAAGCCGTTACAGCATCTTCGAACTGTTTTAAAGTCCAGGGATGTGATTGAACTGATTTTTCAATCTTTGCAACGACTTCTACATCCGCTGCTTGCATTAAACGAATCATCTTCGTTCATCTTATATAGAATCAACCTCCGCATTATAGAAACTTCATCCAAAAAATCGAGCAAAAAAAAGAGCGATTTTAGTCGCTCTCCAATCTTCAGTTCTGTCACAAATCCAATTTGGCTTTCCAGGTCGCCAACAGTTGATCTGTATAATGATCATTCGGATGGAATCCCGGTTTAAAATACATCAGCATTTCTTTCGCCATACCCGTAATGACACCTTTAGAAGGACTATAGGCATAGGTATAAATGGCTTTTAAGGACTCAAGATTAAACTGCTGATCCTGTTTAAGCAAACGGGCGAGGAAATAGCTTTGCACCACAAATAAGGTTGCCATTGCGATGACCAAGGATGAAGTACGCAGTGCATAGGCTTTTAGGCCTTTGCCAAAAACTCCTTCAAAGACATCATGTGCAACTGCCTTATGTTCATTTTCCTCGATAGCATGCCATAACCACATGGTTTTCATGGTTTCATCTGTCATCAATTCCTGAATGTGGCTATTGGTCAAAAGCTGTGAGGCAATGGTTGCAGTGAAATGCTCAAGTGCCGTAGTTGCAGTCAAATCTACCATTTCTTGGGTAATTCCCACAGGGTTACCCAGTTTAGCCATGACTTTACGTGTCGTTTGAATGACTTTATCGGTATAACGATCAAGCGTCTCGACATCATGCCCATGTTTTTGCGCAGAAGCATTAAAGCCGATATGCTCGTGAGTATGCATGGCTTCCTGACCAATAAAAGCAGAAATTTCTTTTTGTAATGCTTCATTATTGGCAATTGCAGGATGGTTACGTACCGCGCGGACTGAATCTATAAAAAACTTTTCACCTGCTGGAAATAGCGCAGATAATGCGGTCATAAAATGAGTGAGACCTGCTGAACCATTCATCCAATATTCCGGTACAGCATCAAAATCAAAGTTCATGCGACGAACTGGAAAACTTGCACCCGCACGATTTGTAATATTTACTTTCGCATTCATGTGACCACTCCCATCAGGCCAATCCAGACCCGAAAATGTAATATTCATATTCTTATCTGTATATTACGTGGTAATTTTTTTTACATAAGTGCAGTTTAGGTCAAGCCAATATCAGATAAGGACAGCTTTTAAAATCATTGTCCGACAATCTATTTTTAGTTTTATAAAAAGTTTGAATCAAAAAAAAGCGCCTCAAAGAGGCGCTTTTCTTACACAATCAGCGATTATGCAGTTACTTTAGCAACTACACCAGCACCAACTGTACGACCGCCTTCACGGATCGCAAAACGTAGACCTGGGTCCATTGCGATCGGGTGGATTAGCTCTACTGACATCTCAACGTTGTCACCAGGCATAACCA
>NZ_JAMXXM010000022.1:0-41340 GCF_024129715.1 Acinetobacter lwoffii | reverse complement strand
AATACGATGATCTCTAACGTCTTGCAGAACTGCAAGACGTTGAATTTCTTTATCAGACATAGTGATCAGCATCTATATTTTATATCCAGTCTATGGTGATAAAAACCATCATAAACCAGACATTTTTATTGGTGAGAATATAGACACTTTAAATGGGTTCTAACATTTCAATTTCGTATAATATTGATTATGTTAAATCCGATACACCCAATCATAACTTCATATATCCCTTACACTCACCTAATTTCAATAAGTTAAAGTACTATCCTTTATTTAGATAAATATGATATGTTGAATTAAATTTTAATTCATAAACTTCATCATGTTTGAATTAAAAACAATTCGATTGACAAAAAAAGGTTCAACTAAAAAACAACTAATATTATTGTTTCACCTCAACTCGTACTGTCCCTGTCTATACCCATTGTTGTTCTCAATGAAAGTTTTACGCTTTCAAAGGGCTTTGTTGCACAAAGATTTGAAATGCAAAGTGCCCCTAATTGAGCCAAATTTAAGGCGTAACTTGGGTAAGTGGTCGACCTAATTCCGTAAATCTGTTAAGGACTGCTACACGTGCATGGATCTCATTCACTTGGCTTTGAAAGCTCCTTGCACTCAGTTTATCGCCCAATAATTTAATGCAATGCATCTTGGTTTCTACCAAACTTCGCCGATGATAGCCTGACCATTTTTTCCATAGTGTCCTGCCTAAACGTTTAACTGTTCGAAGTAATTCATTTCGTTCTAGCGAGCTACTCTTTGTATCTTTCCATGGGTTCGCATTTTTTCTAGGTGGAATCACCGCATGCGCTTGCCGATCTGCAATGACCTGACGGCATTGCTTGGTGTCATAAGCTCCATCGGTATAAACAGAGTCAATCCGCTCATCTTGTGGAATCGGATTAAGTAAATCACCAAGCACCTGTGAATCACTGACATTATTGGTTGTAAGCTGAACTGCTCGTATTTGCAGGGTTTTGGCATCTATACCAATATGTAGTTTACGCCATTGGCGACGATATTCAGGTCCATGTTTCTTGCGTTTCCATTCGCCCTCACCTAGAAACTTCATGCCTGTAGAGTCCATGAGTAGATGCAGCCCATCGCTACTTTTTTGGTAGCTGATTGCAATATCAATATGCTTTTGTCTTCTACAAAGCGTACTGTACGAATATCACTGATATTCGGGGCTGCTCAGCCGCAAAGTTTAATCAGACTTTGCATAAAGCCAGTGACCATACGTAAAGACAGACGGAATAAGGATTTAATCATTAAGCAGCATTGGATGGCTGCGTCGGAGTAGGTTTGATTTCGCCCTTGTTTGCCTTTTGATGGCGCATACCATTGCGTAGCAGGATCAAACCAAATGGCAATATTTCCGCGACTCATGAGTGCTCGGTTATATGCGGGCCAATTGGTTGTGCGGTAGATTTTGTGTGTAGGCTTCTTCATTTGAAAATTATATCGCTGAAAAAGCCGTTACAGATAGGTTTGTGCAACAAAGCCCTTAGTTGAAAAAAACTTTTAGATTTCATGCTCACACACCACCTAAAACAAAAAATATCTGATTGATTTTACAGGCTTTTAATTTAAAGTTTTATTCTACCCACTCGCAATATCAACGTTTAGTATCACGACTCACTAACTCATTAACTAAATATGGAGCAGTACGGCTATCTTGATTTTCTGTTATTTGTTTTGGTGTTCCTGCCACAACAATATTCCCACCAGCATTTCCAGCACCTGGTCCCACATCAATCACCCAATCTGCTTGTGCAACGGCACGCATATCATGCTCAATCATAATCACGGTATTACCCGCATCGACTAATCGCTGCAATTGAACTAACAATCGATCTACATCTGATGGATGCAAACCTGTAGTTGGCTCATCAAGTATATACAGTGTATTTCCACGCTGATTGCGTTGCAGCTCGGTCGCCAATTTAATACGTTGCGCTTCTCCACCAGATAGTTCAGTCGCTGGTTGCCCTAAACGTAAATAACCAAGGCCAATTTCCTTTAATAATTGTAGTGAACGAGCAATCGAGACCTCTCCATCAAAAAAATCACGTGCTTCATTGACGGTCATTCCTAATACTTCAGCAATATTACGTCCATTCCAGCGAATTTTCAGAGTGTCATCATTATATCGAGCACCATGACATGTCGGACAAGGGGCATATACACTTGGCATAAACAATAACTCTACACTGACAAAGCCTTCACCTTCACAAGTTTCACATCGCCCTTTAGCCACATTAAACGAAAAACGTCCAGCATCATAATGAGCGTGGCGAGCTTCAGGAGTCCCAGCAAATAACTTTCTAACATGATCAAATAAACCCGTATAAGTTGCCAGATTAGAACGTGGAGTACGGCCAATTGGTTTTTGATCAACCTGTACCAGACGCTGTATAGCCTCCACATCACCAGCCAGAGAACCCTGTGTAACCTCGTTAACCAACATTCCTTCATTTAAAGGATTATTTTCATTATTGTTTTCAGTTTCAGACTCATTGCCTAAATATGAAAGTACTAACTCGGGTAAAGCTTGAGAAACGAGACTAGATTTACCTGAACCTGAAATACCTGTAACTGCTGTAAGTACACCAAGAGGTATACGAGCATCAATATTATGCAGGTTATGTCGGTAAATATTGTTAAGTTCAAGCCAACCAGAGGGTGTACGTCCATAACTTTGAGTAACTGGGATTTTATTAAATAAATAACTTGCAGTACGTGAAGCTGAAATCTCACTTAAACCCTGAGGTACTCCACTATATAAAATATTACCACCTTGCTCTCCTGCATCTGGTCCAACATCCACTAACCATTGAGCACGACGCATGAGCTCTAAATCATGCTCTACAACAAATACGGAGTTTCCAGCGTCTCTTAATTTATCGAGAGAATCATATAATGACTGACTATCTGAAGGATGTAATCCAGCAGACGGTTCATCCAGTACATAAACTACACCAAATAGCATAGAACTTAATTGTGTTGCTAAACGCAAACGTTGTAACTCTCCCGCTGAAAGAGTCGGTGTGGCTCTATCTAATGTTAGATAACCAAGACCTAACTGGCGTAATTGATTTAAACGCCCCACCACACCATTTGCTAAACGCTGGGCAGCAATTTTCTTTTCATCTGAAAGTGCTGACGTACGTCTTACATCTGGAGATACAGAATGCACTGCTCTACCTGTTGTTGCTCGTTCAGATCTATCAAGTTGGGTTACTTTATTATTAGTCTTTTCTCCAGCATCATGAGCGTCGAAATTGCCAAGAACAATGGGCTCAAGCAGGCAAGTTAACTTATCCAAAGAAAGTTGCATAAACTCACCAATATCTACTCCAGCAAAGGTAATAGATAAGGCTTCTGGTTTAAGGCGTTTACCATGACAGGAAGGGCATATTTTTCCTTCCATAAAACGTGAAACACGTTTTTTCATCAACGTACTTTGGGTATTAGCAAAAGTATGAAGGACATAGCGACGAGCACCAGTGAAAGTGCCCATATAGCTGGGTTCTAGTTTACGTTTAAGTGCAGATTGAGTCTCAGCGGGGCTTAAACCAGCATAGACAGGAACTGTTGGGGTTTCTTCAGTAAATAAAATCCAGTCTCTATCCGATTGCGGTAAATCTTTCCATGGTCGATCAACATCATACCCTAGGGTTACTAGGATATCGCGTAAGTTTTGCCCGTGCCAAGCAGGTGGCCATGATGCGATAGCTCTCTCACGAATACTGAGTGTTGGGTCAGGAACCATTGTCGATTCTGTAACTTCATAAATGTGACCTAAACCATGACAGGTAGGACAAGCACCTTGAGGAGTGTTCGGTGAAAAGTCCTCGGCATATAACATTGGCTGATCGGCAGGATATGCACCAGCACGCGAATAAATCATTCGCACGAGACTTGATAAAGTTGTTACACTTCCAACAGAAGAACGGGTATTACTTGCACCACGTTGTTGTTGCAATGCTACTGCTGGTGGTAGACCATCAATAGCATCAACATCTGGTACTCCGGCCTGATCTATTAAGCGTCTTGCATAAGGTGCAACAGATTCGAAATATCTTCTTTGTGCTTCAGCAAAAATAGTTCCAAAAGCAAGTGATGATTTTCCTGAACCCGATACACCTGAGAAAACAACAAGTGCATTTCTTGGGATAGAAACATCTACATCCTTAAGGTTATGCTCACGTGCACCTCGAACTTCAATACAATTATTAGATAAAGTAATGTTATTGTGTTCACCAAAAGAATGTATTCTCATGTTTCTGAGCCTGTAAATTATTTTGTGTAAGTCTCATTTTTTATAAATGATCTTTTAATCGATCATCGAACTGAATCGTAAACCAATTCATTGCTAAACGCCAATTTTGAATTGGCATGGTCCATTTTTTAGCAGCATTTGAAGTTGCTAAATAAATGACCTTTTTCACTGAATCATCAGAAGAGAAGATCTTTCTCTTTTTAGTTGAATGGCGGATCACGCTATTCAATGATTCAATTGCATTTGTTGTGTAAATCGCATGACGTATTTCAGCAGGATAGCTAAAGATCGTTCGGATATTTTCCCAATTTGCCCGCCAGGATTCTCCAATTTTTGGATACTGGTGATGCCATTGATCGCAGAAGATATCTAGGGACTTTAAAGCATTTTCCTCTGTACTTGCCTGATAGATCGCCTTCAATCCTGCTGTTACAGCTTTGTAGTCCTTCCAGCTCACAAATCTCAGGCTATTGCGTACAACATGTACGATACACAGCTGGATATCAGTATGAGGGTAGACAGAGGCTATCGCATCAGGAAAGTCTTTTAGTCCTGAGAAGCGCTGCTTCGCAAGGCAGGCTACAAGAATATCTTGCACTCCTCGATTTTTAAGCTCTGTCATGACTGACAGCCAGAATTTGGAACATTCTGTTTGAGCAAGCCACATGCCAAGAAGTTCTTTTTGAACATCCAGGTTAATGCCTAATGCTAAATAAACTGATTTATTGATTACTGTTGAATGCTGACGAACCTTAACAACAATGCAATCTAAATAGACAACAGGATAAAGACTATCGAGTGTTCTATTTTGCCATTCTGTCACTTGTTCAATGACAGCATCCGTCACCTTACTAATAAGGGAGGCAGATACATCGGCATCGTACATTTCTTTAAAAAAGCAACAATTTCTCTATTTGTCATTCCTTTCGCATATAGCGAAAGAATTTGATCATCCATGCTAGTAATGCGTGTTTGATGCTTCTTAATAATCTGTGGTTCAAAAGAGCCGTCACGATCACAAGAGATATCTAAAGCAAGCTGCCCATCTTGTGTTAGAACTGTTTTGGAGCTAAAACCATTACGTGCATTAGATCCCTTCTTAGGTTGATGCTTTTCATAGCCTAAATGTTCAGAAAGCTCAGTATTCAGAGCGGTTTCGATCATGAACTTTTTAAATATGGCTGTCATTTGGTTTAAATCTTCAGGAGTTTTTAAACCTTTAGCTAATTCAGCTGCCATACTTTTGATTGTAGCTTCATCCATGTGAAGTACCTCTTTTTATTATCCTCAGTAGGATAAATGAAAATTAAGTACTTACACAAAATTTAGAACAGTCCCACAACTCATTTTGTTGAACTATATCTGTACAACAACTCTACCTCGAATTTTTCCATCTAAAATTTCATTTGAAATATTTAAAGCATCTGTTAACTGAATTTCAGTCGTTACTGTTTCTAATTTTGTTTGATCTAATTCTGTAGCCAAACGTTCCCATGCTTCTTTTCTTAATTCGATTGGTGCCATCACGCTATCAATTCCATATAACGTAATCCCTCTCAAAATAAATGGAGCAACTGTCGCTGGAAAATCCATTCCACCTGCCAAACCACACGCAGCAACTGCACCACGATATTTTGTACTAGCACATGCATTCGCTAAAGTATGGCTACCAACAGTATCAATCACGCCAGCCCAAACTTCTTTGTTTAATGGCTTTCCTGGGGAAGATAATTCAATACGATCAATAATTTCACTCGCACCTAGATAGGTTAAATATTCTGACTCTTGAGGTCGACCAGTTGAAGCTGTAATCTCATAACCAAGATGATTTAAAATAATAATGGCAATACTACCTACTCCACCATTTGCACCTGTCACTAGAATTTTTCCATCACTTGGTTTAATACCATGTTTTTGTAAAGCCATGACACACAACATTGCGGTATAACCTGCTGTACCAATAACCATCGTATCTTTAAAAGAAAAAGCAGAAGGTTTTTGTATGAGCCAATCACCAGAAACAGTGACTTGCTCGGCTAGCCCTCCAAAATACTTTTCACCCACTCCCCAACCATTCAGTAGAACTTCATCTCTTTTTTTCCATGCTGGATGTTTTGATTCAATCACAACACCCGAAAAATCGATGCCTGGGGTCAAAGGAAAACTACGCACCACTGGTGAACGCCCAGTAATGGCTAAAGCATCTTTATAATTGAGTGTTGAATATTTGACTTCGACTCTAACCTCTCCTTCTTGTAAAGGCTTTGATGCAATCTCAGTAATTTGTGATGTGTAACCAGCTTCATCTTTAGTAATTACAATACCTTTGTACATAGAACTTCCTCTCTATTTAATTAGACTGCTTGTCTAGAATTAATTAAAAAATAAATACAGACATCTGCATTTATTTTTTTAATTAACTTTTTACGTGATTTTGTTTTTTTACAGCTAAAGTAAACAAGCGATAAAATGCTTCTAAGGGACTTGTTGATTTGACCAAACGTGCTCTTAGAACTGCACCTTCCCACCCAATCCAAAACTGATAAGCAGCTTCATCGCAATCAGCTAGGCTATATTGTGAATTTGACTGATGGAGGCAATCAGAAACTAATTTCTCCCATACCTTAAAGATACTTTCGATTCGGGCAATGATTCCTTGTGGCAAATACGACACTTCTTGTCCTAAATTACCTAAAATACAACCTCGTTTAAAATCATATTTTTGCATTTTTTCACCCGCATCTTTTACAAAATTTTGCAGCTTTTCTAGTGGGGAAAGATCAGTTTGATTTAAAAACTTATTCAATCGCTTCACAAAATAAAGTTCATAAGCATCTAAGACTTCTAAAATAAAAGCCTCTTTATTTACAAAATAATGGTAGAAAGACCCTTTAGGAACTTGGACTGATTTCATAAGATCGTCCAAGCTCATAGCATTCATTCCACGTTCGGTCAGTAACTCGATACCTCGGTGAATTAACACTTCTTTAGTGTCTGCATAGTTACAACCGTGTTTGGTTGGTCGACCACGTGGTCTTTTGGGTGAGGAAGAATAATTCATATAATAAAAATAGACTATGTGACTAGAAATAACAACAATAAGATTATTTGATTGAAAATTTTATCTAAACGTCATCTAGTTCTCTTTTTTCACAGTACTTAGTCATTCATATAAATGCTCTTAAAAATCCTATAAGTTCATGAACTAATTTTTTATAAATTTCTATTATTTTTCTTCAAAATATTGAAATTAATAAATATATTGTAAAAATAATTTATAAACTAGATTTTAGGTAAACATAAGTTAAGTAGACGAATTTCGGTATTAAATTCATTAATATTGATATAAATTAAATTATACATTATGTGTTGTCAATTTCTTCTTAAAAAATAGAGTTTTCCAATCACTATTATGAGAATGAGTTTGTAAATACAGACTCATTTCCTATCGCTATAAATATTAAAAATAGCTACATAGAGTTTATCTCTAGCTTATTCAAATTTGTCTTTGAAATTAGGCGTTACTACGGATGAGCAATAATTTTTACAGCAGACTCATTATTATGAATCAATGTTTCAAAGCCTTTAGAAACAAGATCATCTAATGCAATCCGTTGGGTAATAAAAGGTTCTAGATTAATCTTACCTTGCTCAACCAAACGAATAGTTTCCTGATGGTCATTGACGTAAGCTATCGTGCCACGAATGTCTAGTTCTTTCATCACTACACTATGTACATTAATCGTGGCAGGATGGCTCCAAATAGAAACAATTACAACGACACCAGTTGGTTTCATCGCTGCGACGAGTGTATCCATAACTTTATTCACACTACTACACTCAAAAGCAACATCTACACCGCGGTCTTGAGTAATTTTCATTACTTCATTTACCACATCAACCTGAGATGGATCCAATACATAATCGGCAACACCAGCCTCTATCGCTTTTTCTTTACGTTTTGCACTCAGTTCAGTGATGATAACCGTAAGACCTTTGGCCTTTAAAATGGCTGATAAAAGTAGGCCTATTGGGCCTGCTCCACCAACCAGTGCGATATCACCAGCTTTTGCACCACTTCTGACATAGGCATGATGACCAACAGATAAAGGTTCTATTAATGCTGCTTGGTCTAAGGGAATATCATTTGAAATAGGATGTACCCAACGTCGTTGAACCGCAATTTTTTCAGAAAGACCGCCACCACGTCCGCCTAAACCAATAAAGTTCATATTTTTTGATAAATGATACTTATCATTCGGGCCAGTCGGTACATCGTCAGCAATAATATAGGGTTCAACAACGACATGTTGTCCAGTTTCGATATCATCTACACCCTCACCAACGGCATAAACCACGCCTGAAAACTCATGCCCCATTGTTACAGGTGCAGACTCTCCCGAAATTGGATGTGGATGACCACAAGGTGGAATAAAAATAGGACCTTCCATGAATTCATGTAAGTCTGTACCGCAAATACCACACCATGCAACTTGAATTCCAACGGTGCCTGGAAGTACTTTCGGTTCAGGAATATCTTCAATCCGAATATCCCCTCGGTCATAAAAACGAGCTGCTTTCATTATGTATTCCTTATGTTGATACTAACGTTAAACCATTCCGCCATTTGTCAAAATAAACTGACCTGTAACGTAATTAATGCAACTTTGTTGTTTAAACCTCTAGGCATGTTGCGACTCCTTAAATATGGATTGCACGTTGCATCGCCGACAAGACCGACTCATGCATCGCCTCAGACAAAGTAGGATGAGGGAAAATGACCTGCGCTAAGCTTTCATCTGTAGCTTCTAGGTATTTCGCGATGGCAAAACCTTGAATGTGTTCGGTGACTTCATGTCCAACCATGTGAGCACCCAACAATTCACCCGTTTCCTGACTAAAAATGGTTTTAATAAATCCTGCGCTATCGCCCAAAGCCAATGCTTTACCATTCGCTTGTAAAGGAAACTTACCCACATTGATATTCAAGCCCGTAGCTTTCGCTTTCTGTTCTGTCAAACCAATACTGGCCACTTGTGGATGGGTAAAGATACAGCCCGGAATTTGTGTACGATCTAAAGCATGTACATGACTTAGGCCTGCAATTTTCTCCACACAAAGAATGGCTTCATGACTGGCTTTGTGTGCCAAACACGGTGCACCTGCGACATCACCAATTGCATAAATGCCCACTACATTGGTTTTACACCATGAGTCGACTTTAATAAAACCATTCTCAAATTCAACTCCCAAAGCTTCTAGGCCAAGATTTTCAGCATTCGGTTTCACGCCAATAGCTGAAAGCACCTTTTCAACAGTAATGATTTGCACACCTGTGGCAGTTTCAATATGACAATGTACTTGAGCCTGATCAGTTTCTATTTTTTTTACAGTCGCTTCGGTTAAAACCTGCATACCCTGCTGTTCAAATTGCTTTTGTACATACTTCGCAACTTCAATGTCTTCGCTAGGGAGAATCTGCTTTGCAATATCAACCAAGGTAACTTGGCAGCCTAAGTCTTGGTATAGGCTTGCAAACTCACTGCCTATAGCCCCCGAACCAATGACCAGTAAAGATTTTGGTAATTGTTCCGGAACTAAAGCCTCTTTATAACTCCAGACCTGATGGCCATCTACAGGAATATGAGGCAAATTGGCCGCACGTGCACCTGTTGCGACAATAATATGCGGTGCAGAAATCTGCTGTTTTTGACCATTCGCATCTGTAAGCTCTAATTGCTCTTTGGCAATAAACTGGGCTGCCGCGTTAAAAACAGTGATTTGATTTTTTTTCAATAATTGACCGATACCTTGCACGAGTTGCTCAGAAACCTGTCTGCTATGATGGACCAGTTTTTGAATGTCAAAATCAATCGCGTTAAGAGTAAAGCCAAACTGCCCTGCATGTTTGAACTGCTGTGCAAGCGCAGCCCCGCTCAATAATGCCTTGGTTGGAATGCATCCCCAATTAAGACACACTCCGCCTAAGTGTTGTTTTTCAACGATTGCAGTTTTTAATCCCAGTTGCGCTGCGCGAATCGCAGCGACATATCCTCCAGGACCAGCACCAATAACCACAAGATCAAATTGTGTATCTGACATGACTATTCCTCCTACACCAAAATTAATGCAGGATTTTCGACAAACTGCTTAAATGCCGATAAGAATTGAGCACCCAACGCACCATCAATGACACGATGATCACAAGACAATGTTGCGGTCACCATTTCACGAACAACAATCTCATCATTTTCAACGACAGCACGTTTCTCTGCTGCACCTAAGGTTAGAATTGCACCTTGAGGCGGGTTAATAATGGCATCAAACTGTTGAATACCAAGCATGCCCAAATTGGAAATACTGAAACTGCCCCCTTGAAACTCATCAGGTGCCAATTTTCCAGTTTTGGCACGTGTCGCCAGATCACGCATATTATTGGAAATTTGCGCCAAAGATTTACGGTTCGCTGCTTTAATAATTGGCGTGATCAGTCCATTTTCGATGGCTACAGCAACCGAAATATCAGCCTGTTCAAACTGTAAAATCTGCTGATTCTCTTCATCAAACTGAACATTAACTTGTGGAACTTTAATCAGTGCAGCAGCAGCAGCTTTAATCAGCATATCGTTAATGGACAGTTTGACTTGCGGTACAGTACTGTTAATTTGCTGACGCAAAGCCTGAACCGACTCAACATTTAAGTCTATCGTTAAGCGAAAATGTGGTGCATTGCGTTTTGCCGCTTGTAGCCGTGCAGCGATTGCTTTACGCATACCATTCATAGCTACGGTGGTGAATTTTGCTGACTCTGTTGGATGCGCATACTCAGTATGTTGAGCTTGTACAGGGTTTTCACGTTGATATACAGCTTCAACATCTTCCTTACAGACTCGTCCACGTGAACCCGATGCACGACAATCATGCAAATTAATGCCCCATTGTTTTGCCAAACGGCGAGCAACAGGTGTTGCTAGAACATCACTATCATCTGCTTTAGATTTCGCGGCTTTCGTGCTAGCTTGATGACGTACATCTGGCCAAGAACCACCAGCAGCTTGAACTGCGGCCTGAATATCTTGAACACTGATACGGCCTTCACGTCCAGAACCTGTAATCTGAGCCAAGTTTACATTATGCTTTTCAGCCAATTTCAAGGCATGTGGCGTTGCAAAAATATCATCGCTTTGTTGGTAGCCTTGTAACTCATCAGGAATAGAATATCCGCCCTGAGTCACCGCTTTTGATCCATTACCAACACTGTTCTGTTTAGGAGCAGCTTGTACTTTGGTTTCAACTTGAGCCACATCGACTTTTTCAGGAACCGCTGCTACCGCTTTATTTTCAGTTACAGCAGGTGTTCCACCTAAAGACTGTGCAAATGCTTCAACTTCTGCATCGGAAACTTGAGCGTCTGCACAAATTGCAATGATTCCACCTACGACCAGTGTGTCACCATCGTTAGCAATAATTTTTCGTAGCAGGCCATCAAAAGGTGCCTCCAATACATTGACGATTTTTGTGGTTTCAATTTCACAAATTTCCTGTCCTTTACTAAATTGGGTACCTTCCTGAATCAGCCATTGGGCAATCGTACCCTCTTCCATGGACAAACCCCATTTTGGGATTTCTAAAGTTTTAAGTTCGCTCATCCTAAGCCTCCAACGTCTTGCGTACAGCCTGTTCGATGCGTTCTACACTTGGTAGCCATTCTTTTTCTAATACTGGTGAAAATGGTACGGGTGAGTGTGGTGGAGTGACTAACTCGATTGGTGCTTTAAGATAATGAAAGCCCTTCTGTGCAATGAGGGCAGCCACATCATGTCCGAAACCACAACGCGCTGCTGATTCATCCACAATAACTACGCGACCTGTTGAAGCCACTGACTCTAAAATGCCATCTTCGTCTAATGGAGAAATGGTTCGAGGGTCAACCACTTCAACCGAAATGCCTTCTTTTGCGAGCTTGTCAGCAACTTCATTGGCACGATGCACCATCAGGCTTAAGGCAATAATGGTGATATCAGTACCTTCACGTGTGTAATTTGCGACACCAAAAGGAATAGTGTAGGCCTCATCTGGTACTTCGCCCTTAATGTCGTACAATAACTTGTGTTCACAAAAGACTACTGGGTCATCATCTCGAATGGCTTGAATCAATAACCCTTTCACATCATAGGCGCTCGAAGGCACCACCACTTTTAAGCCAGGTACTGAGGCAAACACGTTATATGGCGACTGAGAATGCTGTGCTGCGGCAGAAAAACCTGCACCGATCATGCCTCGTACAACGAGTGGCGCTTTGGCTTTGCCGCCAAACATGTAGCGAAATTTAGCTGCTTGGTTATACAGCATGTCATAACACACGCCGTAAAAATCCATAAACATTAAATCTGCCACAGGTCTTAAACCCGTTGCAGCAGCACCTGCCGCCATACCAATAATCGCTGATTCTGTAATTGGAGTATCAATGACTCGTTCAGAACCAAATTCAGTCCATAAACCTTTGGTTACACCAAGTACACCGCCAAAACCTTCCAGTTTATTGTCATCGGTATTTTTGCCACCATGCCCACCACGAACATCTTCACCGACCACAATGACACTTGGGTCTCGGTGCATTTCTAATTCAATTGCTTCTTTAATTGCGTTTCGATAACTTTTATTTGGCATTGTTCTACTATTCCTTTAGTAAGAGACGTAAACATCAGTAAGTAACTGAGAGGCTTCTGGGTACTTAGCTGCGCGTGCTTTTGCAACGGCATCGTCTACATTGGCTTTAGACTGAGCGTCAATCGCATCGAGCTTGGCTTCGTCAATTTTATCTTTGACTTTTTCGCGGAATATTTTCAATGGATCTTTATGTTCTTTGACATAATCCAGTTCTTCTTTAGAACGGATAAGCCCTGGATCACCTTCAAAATGTCCATAAAATCGGTTGGTTACCGTTTCAATCACACTCGGACCTTCACCACGGCGGGCACGTTCAATGGCTTTTTGTGCAACTTCATACACAGCAAAAAAGTCTGTTCCATCTACTTTTTCAGCGGGTAAGCCAAAACCTGCTGCTCGGCCTGCAATATCTTTACTGCCTACGGCATAATCATGTGCAGTACCTTCACCAAAACCGTTATTTTCAAAAACAAAAATGACAGGAAGCTTTAACACAACAGCCATATTAATGGCTTCAAAAGTTAAGCCCTGATTTGAACCGCCATCACCGGTAAAAGATAGACCAATCCCACCATTTTTGAGTGTTTTAGCACTTAAAGCTGCCCCAATAGCCAAAGGTGGACCACCGCCCACAATACCGTTTGCACCGAGCATGCCTTTATCTAAGTCCGCAATGTGCATTGAGCCGCCTTTACCACGACACAAACCATCATCTTTGCCAAAAATTTCTAGCATCATGGCGTGAATGTCACAGCCCTTTGCAATACAATGTCCGTGACCACGATGTGTTGAGGTAATGAAGTCCTTATCTGTTAAATTTTCACAGATCCCTACGGCAACAGCTTCCTCACCGCTATAAAGATGGATGAAACCTGGGATATCACCTGTATTGTTTTCATCGTGAAGTCGATCCTCAAATTCACGAATGTCGCGCATTCTTTTGTATGCTGCTAGCAATTGCTCTTCCGTTAATTGCATATATTTATTCCTTATTAACTACGCTTAAAAGAAAATCCTAAATTAAATAACTGGATTTTTAAATCGTATATTTATATAAGAATATTTTTATTTAATTTCATATTAGACTAAAAAAATATAATGCATAAAAACATAAGATAAACATTAAAAACAGTGGTTTATAAAATTAAAAAATTTGTAAATTTTTTAATTTTATTCAGCTATATACAAAAACAAACCTTTAACCAACCTTTGTTTTATATGATAAGTTTTTTGCCCTGTTTTAATATTATTAATGCATTTAAAGCAGCTTATTTAATATCAGGCTCAATATTAATTATTTTAAACGACGGAGTGTTTGAAATGGATTTAAATAACCCAGTATTAACTGGAAAGAAGCTACGTGGCGCTAAAAAAATGGCGCGTATTCCAATTAAAGTTGTTCCAACGAAAACGATACCGAAAAAGCCAGAATGGATCCGGACTAAAATTAGTCGACCTGAGGAAGTCCAAATCATTAAGGATTTATTAAGACAACAAAAACTACATACCGTTTGCGAAGAAGCGGCTTGTCCTAACTTGCCGCAATGTTTCGGTAGTGGAACGGCAACATTCATGATTATGGGAGATATCTGTACTCGACGCTGTCCATTCTGTGATGTCTCGCATGGCCGTCCTAATGCCTTAGATATTAACGAGCCACTGCATTTGGCTGAAACGGTGAAGAATCTAAACTTAAAGTATGTTGTGATTACTTCCGTTGACCGAGATGATTTAAAAGATGGCGGTGCACAGCATTTTGCAGATTGCATTCGAGAAATTCGTCAAACTAGTCCAGACACTTTGATTGAAGTTTTGGTTCCTGATTTTCGTGGTCGCGCAGATATTGCACTTAAAATTCTGAGCAAAAATCCACCTGATGTCTTTAATCACAATATTGAAACCGTGCCACGCCTGTATAAAGCCATGCGACCAGGCGCTGACTATCAGCATTCATTGAATTTACTTAAGAAATTTAAACACTACTGCCCTGATATCCCAACGAAATGTGGTTTGATGGTGGGTTTAGGAGAGATTGAAGCTGAGGTTATTGCGTTATTAAATGATTTGAAAGATTATCAAATTGATTATGTCACAATCGGCCAATACCTACAGCCATCCAAATCACATGCGCCAATTCATCGTTTTGTTACATTGCAAGAGTTTAAACATTATCAAACTCATGGAGAGCACTTAGAGTTTAAGAATATTTGGAGTGCACCATTAGTGCGATCGAGTTATTTTGCTGACCGCCAGTATTATGGTGAGGCTGTACCTGTGCCCTACGTGCGTGAATGACATTTTCATCATTTAAAGGATCCTATTTATCAACATAATGGTTACTTTTATTAACACTTCAGATAGAAATAGTCATTTCCAGTCCATAACAACACTTTTAAAGTAGCTAAAAGGCTGGTAAAACCCAAAAAAGGTTATTTAACGAATCCAAGAAAAAATGATTTGGTACACGTAAGAAAAGATTGAATGAGTATAGATCTGGAAATTGATTTCTGAAGTTTAAAGATATTACAGTCTAATCATAAAGGAATATGATATGAACCTGTTCAATACAGCACTAGCAAAAAAGCTGCAAACAACACATTTAATTAATCAGCACATTGTTCAGGCTGCACCCGTTTTGGCTTTGCCTCAAGAAGATCAGACTTCCCTATTCCGCCGCTCTATTCAGCATAATTATGCCGATTTATTAAGAATTGCTGATGATTCCGATATGGCAATTGGTCTTACAGATCACCATGGTACTCTGTTATGGACCTGGAGTAGTTCCGCGATGCTTTCTTCTGCTGAACAGGTACATTTTATTGAAGGTGGCCATTGGTCAACGCAGGCGGTTGGGACCAATGCGATTGGTATGACATTAAATAGTCAAACATCAAGTTGTGTATATTCTCATGAAAACCAAATGGACAGCGTTCGTGATTGGGTCTGTTATGCAGCACCTATCTGGGATCCCACTTCAGGTCAATTTCATGGCATTATCAATCTTTCCACAAAATATAAAAAACATACCCCTCTAGGCATTCTTGCTGTGGAACGCTGTGCAGACTTAATACAGCGAGCAATAAAATTTGAACAGAAAAATTTTTTATACATTAAAGCGCTAGGTTCGCCCTGGGTTCAATTTAATGGGCATACTTTGAACTTGACTCACCGTCAAATTGAAATACTTTGCATTTTAGCTTTGTATCCGTATGGCATTGGTTTAGAAGATTTACACTATGCCCTTTATGGTGAGCGTAATGTCAGCCTAAAAACCTTAAAGGCTGAGCTTTCACAACTTCGTAGCCTATTACCTCATTCAATTGAGGCTCGCATTTATAGGCTTACCTGTGAAGTCCAATGTGATTTTTTACGTGCTGAACAATCATTAAATGCAAATCTTATTTCGAGTACATTCTCGCTATATAAAGGTAGCTTTTTATCTAAATCAGAAAGCCCTTTACTCAGTACTTGGAGACATTGTTTTGATGCCCGTTTAAGCCAGTTGATTTATCAAATAAAGGATACCGATCAATTATTACGGATTATTGGGCAAACACATGATCGTATTGATGCGGTACAGCGTTTATTAGAATTATTACCACAGGACAGCAACTACCGTAATTATTTTTCAAATCTGATTTAAATTTGATTTGTTGCTTCAACTCTAAAGTTTTATTGTGTAGCAGATAGAAATTGCTCATCTGAAGGTCTTTATCATGTTTGAATTGGCGAGTTTGAAATAATGGCTCACTGAAAGCCTTGACTGACCACCATCGACAATAATGATATTAAAATGTGATTTTAAGCATCTTGATTTAAATTTGCGTAATAGGTTCAGGAATTTAGTACAATAAAAAATCCAGAATGATTTGAATAATATTTTGAAAATATTAGAAATTATTTATAAATAAAATTATGAAGTGAGCTTTAGGTGAACATAAATTAAATATAAGGTTTTTAGTAAAAATCTGGTTATTTTTATAAACGCAGATTCAAATTACAGGTGTGAGAGGCTTTGTTGCATAAATATGTAAGCATCTGATTTAAATAAATTTAATTTTGGATCAAAAAATAATCAAAACTTTTAAAATCATATAGTTATGAAATCTTTGTGCAACAAAGCCAAAAGCAATTACACAAAATTATTTACAGGCTCTGCAGTTGCATTAGCTTGAAGCCTGTATATATATTCGGCTACCTTTATCGGGTAAATTCTATACTTGAAATGTCAACAGACCCCATACAAAATCTGAGAAATATATGAGTGCAGAAGCCACATCTATCAGCCTTCTATCCCCTGTCATATTGCTCACGGCTGCAGTGATCGCAGTCCCCTTGATCAAGCGCCTAGGATTAAGCTCGGTATTGGGATATTTAATTGCAGGATTAATTATTGGTCCATTTGGACTGGCATTTTTCTACGATTCTGCGTCTATTCTGCATATCGCTGAGCTTGGTATTGTGATGTATCTGTTTGTGATTGGACTAGAAATGCGTCCATTGTATTTATGGAGTTTAAGAAAAGAAATTTTTGGATTAGGTACATTACAAATTAGTGCCTGTTCATTGGGGCTAACGGCTGTAGGCTTGGTCTATGGCTATTCTTGGCAAGTGAGTTTTGTGTGTGCTGCAGGCTTTGTACTCACCTCAACTGCAATTGTAATGCAACTTTTGGGAGATCGTGGAGACATTGCTCAACCAAGAGGACAAAAAATTGTCTCGATCTTGCTGTTTGAAGACTTGTTGATTGTCCCATTATTGGCAATTGTCGCTTTTATCGCACCGAATCATGTTGTTGAAAGTACTTCTACGCGTTTGCAGAGCATCGGAATTGGTTTAATTTCAATTGCAGGTTTAATCGCTGCAGGCTATTGGTTGCTTAATCCTTTATTTCGCTTATTAGCTGCAGCCAAAGCCCGTGAAGTCATGACTGCAGCAGCACTCTTGGTGGTGCTCGGCGCAGCATTACTGATGCAAGTCACTGGCTTATCGATGGCAATGGGGGCATTCCTTGCAGGGGTATTACTCTCTGAATCCACTTTTCGCCATCAGATTGAAGCAGATATTGAACCGTTTCGTGGCATATTGCTCGGATTATTTTTTCTAGGTGTAGGCATGTCACTAGACCTTAACGTCGTAAAAAATAACTGGGTGTTAATCTTAAGTGCTGTACTTCTGCTGATGTTTGTCAAAGCATCCATGATTTACCTGATTGCACGCATGACCAAAAGTTCACACTCCGAAGCACTCGATCGCGCATTACTGATGGCTCAAGGGGGTGAGTTTGCTTTTGTACTCTTTACTGCCGCCATGAGTGCTCAAGTCATTAGTGCTGTTGAACGCTCAAACCTGACTGCGATTGTAGTCTTATCGATGATTTTGACCCCGATTATTGGCTTTTTATTTAAACGTTTTACCCAAACTACAGAACAAACTTCTTTAGAAAATATCCGTATTGCCGAAGGACTTTCTGGAAAAGTATTGATGATTGGTTTCGGTCGTTTTGGACAAGTCTCCAGTCAATTACTGCTTGCTCGAGGGATTGATGTGACCATCATTGATAATGATATCGACATGATTCAAAACGCTGAAAGATTTGGATTTAAAATTTACTATGGCGATGGTTCTCGTTTAGATATTTTACATGCCTCGGGAGCAGATACGGCTGAGGCAATTGTTGTTTGCGTAGACCACAAAGAAACGACGAATAAGATTGTAGAGTTGGTGCAACATGAATTTCCTTTAACCAAGTTACTGGTTCGCTCTTATGACCGTGAGCATGCGCTGCATTTAGCAAAACAAAATGTGGATTACATGATTCGAGAAACCTTCGAGTCGGCAATGCTATTTGGCGGTGCGATTTTAGAAGAATTGGGTGTTGACCAGAGTGATGTTGAAGAAATTAGCCAAGAAATCCGAGAACGAGACAAAGAACGTTTTGAAACCGAAGTTGCAGCAGATGATGTCTATGCGGGTATCGGCTTGCAATACACAGGACCGCGTCCGACTGCACCTTTAATTACACCAAAGCACACAGGGCAAATTCTGAATGAAGATGACACTCAGCAATAATTTCACGTATTAAACCCAAATAAAAAAGAGGTCTGTGTAGATCTCTTTTTCGGTAAGCATCCGCTGAACCCCACTTTTCTTATTTTCTCAATATCCCAAACCAAACTAAAATTTCTCAAACAAGTTCATCACGTCATTTTCCGTCAGTTTCGCTTCGCCCTCATGATCGGTACTTAGAATAGACTGTGCCAGTTCTGCTTTATTTTGCTGTAAGGCAAGAATTTTTTCTTCTATGCTTTTATTAGTAATCAGCTTATACACAAATACCGGCTTGTCCTGGCCAATCCGCCATGCACGATCTGAAGCTTGATCTTCAGCAGCAGGGTTCCACCATGGATCATAGTGAATGACCGTATCTGCGGCAGTTAGATTCAGACCGCCCCCTCCTGCTTTCAGACTGATTAAAAATACCGGCACTTGTCCAGACTGAAATGCTGTAATGACTTCATCTCGCTTTTTGGTCTTCCAGTCAGCTTCACATAGCCAATTTCTGCGTCATGGAGCTGTTGTTCAATCAGTTCCAGCATTGAGGTAAACTGAGAGAAAATAAGAATTTTTCGTCCCTCTTCCACCATTGGAACAACCATATCCATCAACTGTTCAAGTTTGGCAGAATGCGCCTGCCCGGTTTTAACTGAATCCAGTTTCAGCAAGCTAGGATGACAACAGACCTGACGCAGCTTCAGCAAGGCATCTAAGATTTGGATTTGACTACGCTTAAAGCCTTTTTCTGCCACAATTTTCTGAATATTTGCCTGCATCGTGGCGCGAACAGCCTCGTATAGCTTGGATTGCTGCTCATTCATGTCAATATTGACTTCAATCGTGGTTTTTTCAGGCAATTCCTTGGCAACGTCAGTTTTCAAGCGACGTAAAATAAAGGGTTTAATGCGGTTTACCAACTTTTGCCTTAACTGCTGATCACCGCGTTTTTCAATAGGATAGCGGTACTTTTTATTAAAGATTTCTTGTGAATATAAAAATCCTGGCATTAGAAAATAAAATAGTGCCCACAGCTCACCCAAATGATTTTCCATAGGTGTACCAGTTAGACATAGACGATGTCGCGCTGTTAATTGCCGTACTACCTGTGCAGCTTTGGCATGCGGATTTTTAATATTCTGCGCTTCATCCAGAATGAGTTGATGATATTCATATTGCTTCAGTTGCTCTTCATCTCTCGCCAAGAGCGGGTAGGTGGTTAACACAATGTCATAGTGTGAAATCTGCTCAAAATACTGATGGCGGTCGGGGCCTTGTAGCAGCAGTACCTTGAGCTCAGGGGTAAATTTTTCCGCTTCTTTGAACCAGTTATGCATCAGCGATGTGGGTGCAACAATTAAGGCGGGTCTGTCCTGCAAATGACCAGCCTGCTTTTCCATGAGTAAGTGGGCTAAAGTTTGTGCTGTTTTACCCAAGCCCATATCATCTGCCAGAATCCCGCCATGCTGGGTTTCCCTTAAAAACTGTAACCAGCCTAGGCCCTGCTGCTGGTATGGACGTAATTCCCCCTGAAAACCTTGTGGTGTCGGCAGTTGTTGCTGATAGCCTTGTTTGAATTTCTGCGCAAATTGCTGCAGGCGATTACTGACCTGCCACACCATCCCCAGATGATGCTGTAATTCTAATAGTTGACTCGCATCATAGCGATCTATGCTACGCTCTTCTTGCTGTAAAATGCTCTGCAGATGCAACAATACCGGCTTAATGTCCTTTGCGGATAAAGCCAAATCTGGTTGATCCGCTGCAGTTTTCAGGGTGAAAATGTGACTGTCATTCAGATGACCAAAAATCCGTGGATCAAGTAAATCAGGCTGTTCTTTCACCAAAGCCACAAGTGCATCGAGTAAATCATAGCTATTGCCTGCACTGTCCTGAACGGTCGCCCCGATATTGAACCAGTCTTGTTGGCTTTCAGATTCAGTGATGGAAATATTTAAATTTTCAACATATTGCAGCTTAAATGGGCTGTGTTCCAGATGCTCTATCTGCCATCCAATCAATTCAATTTGATTGATGGGCATCAGCTGTTTGATCCAGTCTCCATAGAACGCAAAAACCATAGAATCAAGACGTTGTTTATCCAGTTTTAATTGCTGGTAATAATTAAGATCTTTCACCCACTTCAGTGATTCGACCAATAGCTGTAAACGCTGGATTGACTGTTGTTCCTGAACGAAGTCCCGAAGCTGTCGCACCATTTTGCCATGCTGCTCACCAATAAAACTGTCACCTGATGTACCTGCTTTTATTCGTCCGCCTACATAGGAGAATTCAATTTCGGCACAAACAGACTCTTCCCATTTCCAATCAAATTTATCTAAAACACCGAAGCGTAAAATTGGCTGGGGACTTCCCTCAAGGACATCAATATGCTGAATAAACTCGGGCTGAGGCAGATTTTTCACGTCTGAATATTGATGAGTCAGTTTCTCAAACTCTGGCAAGAGCATAGATGGAAGATCAGGCATCTGTAAAAAATGGTACAGAAGATTTGCCGTATATTCACCATATAACTGGCCCACCGTGTTCTGTTGAATATCCACATAACATGGGGGATGGCTCGCGAGAATCTGAATATGTGGATTTGATTTCAAATCGAGTCGAATATCACCATTGACCAATTCAATGTTTAAATGCTCTGTCTGTTTGTTTACACCTTGTTGCCAGATCAGTTCGATGTGATAGCCTTGTTCTGACCATTGAAGTGCAGTATGGCTCTTTTTTTGCCAGTACACATCGCCACTTTGAATAAAAGATTTGAAATGCTCCAATAAAATTCTGGAGATATCAAGATTGCTTTGATAAAAGCGTTCGTCACTGTTTATTTTGGCATAATAATAAATCTGGTTAAATAATTGTCGTTTTTGTTCAGGTAAAGTCAGATGCTTTCTGGTGATATTTTCATATTGGGTATAATAACTTTCCCCCGCAATTGAGCCGTTTTTATTGCGTCTGGCCTTCTGAACGTCAACTGTCAATTTCTTTAAGCTGACCGACTGATCTAGCAGGTAAATTAAATAATTGTTTGTTTTGACAGATTGCTCTGGTTCAGTCTGTTGTAAATACCGTTTAAAATCATTCAACCAGCGCTGCGCCTGATCATCCCCCCGTTGACGTTTTGTGATTCCCTGCGGGGATTGAGAGTCAGCATAACGCTGCTGAAATTCCTGGCGATATTCCTGAAAGAATAACCGCGCTAAAGCAGCAGCATGTTTACAGTTATATCCAACCGGACAAGTGCAGTCGTCATCGATTAAACGGTCTTTTTGAGGATTATAGGTAATTGCGGTATCGTAATAATCTGTTCCTTCAATTTGGGCATACATCGTAACCCCGTCTTTTTCCTCAAAGAACTCAATCGTTTCCCTATCAATGTGTTTAGCATAGCTCAGACTGCGCTGAAGAGTTGCAGTACTAAAGCGAGATAGAAAATTGATCAATGAGGACATAATTACCAGAAACCAAAAATGTTTATACAATTATAACGGGCAAAGCTGTCATTTCAGAACAGTACTGCTCGCCAACGTATCAAAAGGAAATAAATCCATGCTCAAAAACTTAATGTTTACTACAATGGATGGGGTGAATATTGGCTTTGGGGTACATTGGTCTCCTCAACCGCAATCACAGGTCGGCCATTAATCGCCTTTGAATACAGTGCAGAAGCGATCAGTAAAGGTTTAGAACTTTCCTGCACATCAAATGGATATCATGGGTGAGGCACTGGATATTCCTCGACAAGCTCTTGTGAAACTTGGTACTCAGGAAGCGGAACTTTGTGTCCAAGAAGTCGATGAAATTATTGGCTCGATTTGTAAGGTTGCAATCCGATTCAGCAATATCGCTCATGACCTATTACCTGGACAAATTCAAGCAGAGACTCTCCAACTGATCCAAAATAGGATTGAGCATAATATTCATTTATTGCACTAAATAGCCTTCACAAAGCTTCTATGAAGGGCTTATTCTAACCGTTGTTTTATCACGGCATAAGCTACACCAGTCACCACACTTCCAATCGCAATCGCCAATAAATATTTTAATGGATAATTCATCGCATTCGGAATGATCAGTACCATTACACCGCCATGAGGAGTGACTAGTTCACATTTAAATAATGCAACCAAAGCCCCAGTTACAGCACCACCTGCGATCGCGCATGGAAGCACTCGAATCGGGTCTTTGGCAGCAAACGGAATAGCCCCTTCCGAAATAAAACATAGGCCCAGAACTACAGCAGCCTTCCCTGCATCTTGCTCAGGTTTGGCAAATTTATGCTTTGCCAGAAAAGTTGCAATTGCCATACCCAATGGCGGTACCATACCCGCAGCCATGGTAATCGCCATCGGTCCGTATGTTTGTGACGTAAGTAAGCCCACCGTAAAGGCATAAGCCGCTTTATTTATTGGCCCCCCAACATCAATACACATCATACTCCCAAGGATAATCCCCATGATCATGGCATTGGTCGTCCCCATATTGGCAAGGAAGTGTGTGAGTAATTCAAACAATTGTGCAACAGGCTGTCCAACCACATAAATCATGATTAAACCAACAGCTAAACTGGCCAATAGTGGAATAATCAAAATTGGTTTTAATGCTTCTAGGCTACTTGGGAGTTTAAGCTGTTTCGATAAAAATAACGCAATATAACCTGCAATAAAACCTGCAACTAATCCACCGAGAAAGCCTGCCTCTAATTGTGTTGCAAGTAAACCGCCAATCAAACCTGGAGTTAAACCCGGACGATCCGCAATAGAATAAGCAATGTAACCTGCCAGCATAGGTACCATAAGAGTAAATGCTGCAGCACCTATTTGCTTTAAGGATGCGGCAAAGCTTCCTTCAACAGGATTGAGGCCAAACATAAACGAGATGGCAATGATCAAACCGCCCGCCACCACCATCGGCAGCATGAAAGACACCCCTGTTAAAAGGTGTTTATAAATTCCAGTTTTTTCTTTGTTTTCATTTTCTGTCTTAGTGGCTGTTTGCTTACCCGTTTCAAGCACTTTGGCTTCAGCAATTGCGTTTGCAAAAGTCTTATCCGTTTGCTTAAGGGCAAATCCTGTACTGCAGCGATATACGCGTTTGCCTACAAAGCGATCTGTATTGACCTCAATATCCGTTGCTAAGATCACCACATCTGCTTTGACAATACTTTCTGCCGATAAAACATTTTTAGCCCCGACCGATCCTTGGGTTTCAACATCAATCTGATAACCGTGCTTTACTGCACCTTGTTGTAAGGCTTCGGCCGCCATAAACGTATGCGCAACACCAGTTGGACATGCTGTAATGGCGACAAACCGTGTAACCCCTACATTGGCTGCAATAGTTTCATCTAAAGCATCTGAATGCTCAAGAACTTGTTGCAAAAGCATGATCGCATCGTGTTGTGCGTTATTCAAACCAATGACTTTCACAACCTTGTCACGCAGTTGATCTGCATCTGCCGACTTCTGTCCAACAAAAACAACCGTATCAATAACATTTGATAAATCAAGATGCTCGACTGATGTCGCCACATGATTGGAAATACCAAGTGCTGTTGCTGCTTTGGAGAGTTTTTTGGCCAAAATCACTGCATTAATCGGCTGCTCGGGACTATGTGGCACAAATAAAATATGTTTTATCTCTTGCATCGTATTAACTCAATGATTGGACTGAGATTTGCGATTTCAAATCTTCAATAACAGTAAAGTCTGGAAGAGCAAACCCAATTTGGGTCACAGCATTGCTCGCAATTGCGGTTGCTGTTTTCAATGTTTCTTCTGGGGAAGTTGAACTCAACAAGCCATGAATCATACCTGCCAGCAAGGAATCTCCCGCACCCACCGTACTTTGGACGGTGACCTTCGGTGTAGTAGCATGCAGGGGTTGCGTGCGGTGAAGCCAGTTCACCCCGTTTTCACCCATCGAGACCACAATATGTTCGATCTGACTATTTAAACTGGCAAAAAGATGCTGCTGTTCTGCAAACGTTTCTGCTGGCAAATGGTAGGTTTCAGTCAACTCATCTGTATTAGGCTTAATCAACCAAGGATGGGCAGCAATTGCTGCTTTCAACGCAACACCACTGGTATCTACTGCGACTTTTTTACCAGCAGACTGTAACCATAGAATCAGTGTTGAAAGCTCTTCTGCAGAAAAACCTTGTGGCAAACTACCTGCAATCACAATCACATCAACCTCTAAAATCAGTTGAGATAGGCGTTCACGTAATTGTTGTTTTGCTGAGGTATCTATAAAAAAGCCCTTGCCATTGATGTCAGTCATCTGACCAGAAGCTTCTGCAACTTTAATGTTTTGTCGTGTTTCACCTGCAACATAAATAAATTGGTTATCAAATTGCTCTTGCTGGATATGATGGTCAAAAATTTGACGGTTTTCTTGCCCCAAAAAGCCACTCACAATCAGTTCATGTCCCAAATCCTTAAGGACCTGTGCCACGTTTAAGCCTTTACCTGCTGCATGGCTTTGGGCCGTTAACTGACGATTGACCTCGCCAACTTTTAGTTGATCCAATTGCACGGTGAGGTCAATTGCAGGATTCAGAGTAATGCTTAATATCTTAGCCATTCGGTAATTACTCCACCAATGCACGTACGGCAGTTGCACTGTCACAACTTAAGGCTTGCTGTGCAACCTGTTGGCAATTTATATAGTTCAAACCACGAATTTGCGCCTTCACCAATGGAATACTGGTACTCGACATACTCAACTCATCCACGCCCAAGCCCATCAATACAGGCACAGCTTTTGGATCAGCAGCCAATTCACCACAAATGCCCACCCATTTACCATACTGATGTGCTGCCCGAACCGTTTGATCAATCAATAGCAAAATACTCGGATGTAAGCCATCAGCTTCAGCAGACAACAGTGGATGACCACGGTCAATCGCCAGAGTATATTGAGTCAAGTCATTGGTTCCAATACTAAAAAAATCAACTTCTTGAGCAAGAATTGGAGCCAACAGTGCTGCCGCAGGAACCTCAATCATAATACCGACTTGTAAGTTTTCACATGGATGCTGTATGCGAACCTCATCCAAAATTGCTTTTGCTGCTCGCCATTCTTCAACCCGCCCAATCATAGGAAACATAATTCTTAACGGGCGATTATCCGCTGCTTTAAGTAAAGCAACCAATTGCTGACGTAACAACTCTGGCTTACGTAAAGTCAGACGAATACCACGTAAGCCCAAGAATGGATTTTCTTCCTTTTCAATAGGCAAATACGGCAAAGGTTTGTCCCCGCCCACATCAAGTGTACGTACCACCAATGGACGACCCGCCAAAGCATCTAACACCACCCGATAATCGGCTTCCTGTGTAGCCTCATCAGGCGCAATGCTGTGTGACATAAAGACCAATTCTGTGCGTAGCAAACCAATTGCTTCTGCCCCATCAGCCACAGCCTGTATCGTAGCGTCCACTTTGCCAATATTAGCTGCGATTTCAACTTGATGTTGATCCAGTGTGATGGCAGGTTCAAAACAATGCTGTTCTGCTTGTTCTCGCAACTCGCGCTGGTGTTGGCGCTCTGCAATGGCATGATCAATCTGACTTTGCTCGGGTGAGACCACATACTCACCAGTATCCCCATTAATTAGAACTGTGGCATGGTTCTCAATATTTAAAACAGCTACACCCGCACCTACGACTGCTGGAATAGCCAGAGCACGTGCCACAATGGCACTATGGGCACTCGCTCCACCAACCGCGGTCAAAATGCCTGCAACACGATCTTTATTCAGACGCGCTACATCACTCGGGCCAACATCATGCATAATTAAGATATAAGGTTGCTCGGGTTCTATGACATCGGCCACACCGCACAAAACAGCCAAAACTCGCTCACCAATATCCCTTAAATCAGCCGCACGCTCTGCAAGTAAACGATCGCTAAGTGCAGCCTGTGCGGTAGCAGCCACTTCAATATGATCATGCCAAGCTGCAGCAGCAGACAACCCCTGTTTTAAACCGCGTTGTACACTTTGGAGGAGGTCTGGATCATCCAGCATTTCCAAATGTGCCATGAATATCTGCTTAATGGCAGTAGATTCAGTATGTGCAATGAATTGACGTAAGCTATTTTTCACCTGATGAAGCGCAATTTCAAGCTTTTCATTCTCAGCTTTAAAACTCTGTCCGCGACGTTCATAACTAAATTCGCGTGGCTTCACCACATGAGCAGGACCAAAAGCAAGGCCAGTTGATGCCGCAATACCGCAGCTACCCGTATCGCCATGTGATTCAAAAGGCATTAATTCCAAAGTATTTACGACTGGGTCACTACTGCTGTGCTGATGAGATACAAAATCAACAGCTTCAACCTCTTCTCCTAAGCCCTGTTTAACTGCATCAATAATCTGTTCTAAGCCTGCTACAGCATCGGTATCGGGTTGTGCAATAAAAGTCAGAGTTTGACCACGACGACATCCCATGGCTAATAATTTGGTTAAACTTTTTGCCGAAACGTAAGCCCCCTCATCTACAGCAACGAGAACATCCCCTGCAAATTTCTTAGTCATATTGACCAAGTGTGTCGCGGGACGCGCATGTAGACCATGAGCATTAGCTAAGACAATACGACGAGATGGCCAATCAGGAATCAGTTCAGCACCAATTAACTGCGCCAACTGGTGACTATCTTGCTCTTGGTTGAGGATATGAACTTGTTCAGTATCAAACAAAATATCCATTAACCGTTGAAACCGTTGCATATCCAGTTGCTCATTACTGGCAATACACACCAAAGTCTTGAGCATTTCCTGCTGATGGCTTAAAACCTGTTCCGCTTTTACCAAACTTACAGCTGGGCTCAAAACATGCTGGTTAGAAGTGATCGACCAGACCCCCTCCCCTAAATGAATCATGCTGTTTAGATTTAAACCCGACAGAAAACCACACTCCACCATTTTTTGCTGTTTCAGCAACTGTGTTGCCTGCCAAATTAAATCCTCTACATCTAGTGCAGGAACTTGAGTGGCGATTAAATTTTCATGCAATGCCAAAGATGCAGGTTGGGCTTGTAATAATGCAATAATTTGCTCTGCGGATTGAGCCTGTTTCACTTGATCAGCGACATCATTAATTAAAGCCCGCGTCAAAATTTGTAAGACTTGCAAATGCTCATCTGATTTCGCAGCAATCACCACCGCTAAATAAATTTTATTTTCACCGTCCCAAACAACTCCTTCAGGAAAGTGCGCCAGACGAATACCAGTTTTTAAAATATATTGGCGAGACTGAGGCGTCCCATGCGGAATGGCAATTCCTTGCCCTAAATACGTTGCACTTTGTTGTTCGCGCCCGGTCAACCCATGAATATAATCAGGTGTAACCAATTGGTCTTCGACCAAGATATCGACTAGACATTGCAACGCTTGTGCTTTATCAGTGGCGTGTTGTTTCATTCGAATATGTTGTATATCTAGCGCGAGCATAAAGCGTCCTTGCAAAATAGCATAGTGAAAAGCTATGCCTTTTTACTGGAGAAAAAATAAAAGTCGAATTCTACTCAGGATTTACACAAAAATCTGTATATTTTGATTTTATCTTGATAATCATTATTACGACGCAATTAAGAAACGACGAGATTCTCCAAAGCCCAGTGTTGCGATAGTTGGGTTTAGTTCTAATTGAACCGCTCTATCTCTGATTTCAGGGGTATATTTAGGTTTTTCATCGGATCACTACGCTTCGCTACGTCTTGCGAAGCAATGCGTCTCATCTCAGAAAGTTTGGTCTCCGACAAACCCGGTACGGTTCAGTTTAAGTCGTAAAATTGAAGTTAGATGTTTTTGCATAGATCCAAGTGTTAAATCATCATTGCGATTCTTGCGTACCACACCCTAGGCACGTGAAAAAGTAGAAAGCTTATATTTGTACGTGTTACGTCAAAAAGCAAAACAGAAACCGTAGCCCCAGGCAACACCCCTCTCATCATAAAATTATACCAGTCAGTAAAATACCTTTAGATTAAGCATATGTATGTTGGTTATTATTGTTGATTATCACAATAAATTAGTGACCAAAAATCAAATTACCCCACCCTACATTAAATTACACCACACAAAATAAAAACTCTATATAACTGTTATATATAGAGTTTACTAACATACTAATTATGTTATTTAGTGTATTTTATGTTGGTGACTCTTACCAAGGTTGGTTTTTTTCAAAAGGAAGCTTTGTTTACCCAAATTATTTAGATAAGAATCTCTTTTTCCAAAGGAAAGTTGGCAAAGCCTTAGTAATGTGAGTAATTAAATCGCTTACTCTTTCTCTAGTTTGACCAGGCAATCCGATGTAATATCTGCAATGGTTCTTGCACCAGTCAATGTCATTGCCACACGCATTTCTTTCTCAATCAAATCTAGTAAATTACTTACCCCAGAACCGCCGGCAGCACCAAGTGCGTATACAAATGCACGACCAAGCATACAAATATCTGCACCCATAGCCAACATACGTACCACATCAAGACCGTTACGAATCCCTGAATCTGCTAAAATTTTGATGTCACCTTTGACCGCACTTGCAATTGAAGGAAGCGCACGAGCAGAAGACAAAACACCATCAAGCTGACGACCACCGTGATTGGAGACCACAATTCCATCTGCTCCGAAACGTACCGCATCCTTGGCATCCTCAGGATCTAAAATCCCCTTAATAACCATGGGACCCTCCCAATAATCACGAATCCACTCAAGATCTTTCCAAGAAATTGAAGGGTCAAAGTTATTTCCCAGCCAACCGATATAATCTTCCAGACCTGTCGGCTTACCTAAATATTTCGAAATGTTACCCAAATCATGCGGACGACCCAATAAACCGACATTCCAAGCCCAGTGTGGGTGCATACACGATTGCATATAACGACGTATTGCAGCATTTTTACCACTCATTCCTGAATGTGCATCACGATAACGCGCACCTGGAACAGGCATATCGACTGTGAATACTAAGGTAGAACAGCCTGCGGCTTTAGCACGTTCCAAGGCATTTTTCATAAAACCACGGTCACGTAGTACATACAGTTGAAACCACATCGGACGTTGAATCGCAGGTGCCACTTCTTCAATTGGACAAACTGAAACTGTTGATAAGGTAAATGGAATGCCCTTTTTATCTGCGGCAACCGCGGCTTGAACTTCACCACGACGCGCATACATACCCGTTAGACCTACAGGTGACAATGCCACTGGCAACGCCAAATTTTCACCAAACAATTGCGTTTCTAAGCTCAGCTCAGACATGTCATTTAACACACGTTGACGTAAAGCGATTTTTGATAAATCGTCTACATTACGCTTTAAAGTATATTCCGCATAGGCACCACCATCGATGTATTCAAATAAAAATGGCGGTAAACGACGTTTCGCAGCTTCACGATAGTCATTTGCAGAAGAAATAATCATAACTTATGTCCTATTTAATCGACTCGAACGTTGACGACGAGCTTCTTCTTCATCGATCATACGTACGCGTTGAACAACAAATTCAATATGCCCACAAGCTGCCTTACGTGCAGTCTCTGAGTCTTGACGTTCAATTGCGTCCATCACCTCAAAATGCTGGTCATGCAATTGTTCAAAATGTTGTGGTGTGGTGTAAACTTTACGTCGCCCTAACATCACGTTGTCTTGCAATAAATCAAACAAACTACGCATCATTTGGATCAGCACTAGATTGTGGGATGCTTCTGCAATCGCCAGATGAAAATTCGCATCCGCTATTGCTGCGTGGGCATCATCACCTAAAGCCTGAAAATGGCTAATCTGCTCAAAACATTGACGAATATTGATCAAATCACTGGGTGTGGCACGTTGTGCGGCATACCATGCTGTACCACCTTCAAGCACCATACGAGCTTCTTGTACATCAAAACGATATTCAGGATCCTGATCCATCAAACCGGATAATGGCTCAACGATTTGATACTGTGACCAATGTGCAGGCAACTGCTTTAAATAGGTGCCTGCACCCGCTTTGCTCTGAATAATCCCTGCGGTAATCAGTTGTTGAATCGCCTCACGTAAAGAGCTACGAGACACACCTAACTGTTCACAGAGTTGGCGTTCAGCAGGCAATCGCTCTCCGACTTGCACATTATTTTTTTCAATCAATAGACGTAAACGCTGTACCACTTTGTCGGAGACTTTCATTTTTTTCCTTGACCCGTTTACGGAATCATCCACGGGAAAACATAAGCTTGTAAGGTCACAATAATACCAATCATCACCGTAAAGATAATGCTGTGTTTTACTGTAAATCTAAATAAATCAGATTCTTTACCAACTAAACCCACTGCTGCACAAGCAATCGCGATTGATTGAGGGG
Organism: Acinetobacter lwoffii; assembly: GCF_024129715.1. Lineage (GTDB taxonomy): Bacteria > Pseudomonadota > Gammaproteobacteria > Pseudomonadales > Moraxellaceae > Acinetobacter > Acinetobacter lwoffii_U. The sequence continues at coordinate 9,957 of NZ_JAMXXM010000022.1, read as the reverse complement.
AAATCATCTTACCTGTTACTCCACCACTGGTATTGGCAGCAACTAACAAGACTTCAGGCACACCGATTTGCTGTGCTGTAGTTGCTTGTAACGCTGAAAACAATGCGTTAGCTGAAGTATCTGAACCTGTAAGAAACACTCCAACCCAACCCAAGAATGGTGAAAAGAACGTGAAAGCCTGACCCGTATGTGCCAGTGCTAAAGCAAGCGTCGCTGACAGACCTGAATAGTTTGCAATGAACGCAAAAGCCAGTACCATACCAATCGAATAAATTGGGGTTTTTAGTTCATTCACGGTTTCAAAGAATGTCGAAACTGCCTCTTTAGGTTTCATGTTTAAATAAATAATCGTGATCAATGCCGCCAATATAATCGCCGTACCCGTTGCTGATAACCAATCAAACTTATAAATCGCATCATAATCTTTAATTTCAGGCACGACAGGTGGTAGCTTTTGAATCAATTGATGCAAATACGGCACTTTAATTGAAACTACTAAATCACTTAATGGGCCGTCCTTAACAAATAAATCTTTAAAAGGTTTGATGCTCCAGATCGTCACCATTGCTGTAAGTATCAGAAATGGAGACCAGGCTTTGGCTATCTGTGCCACACTATATTGTTTACGAGCTTGCTTGATAATAGTTTCATCTACCTGTATATTTTTGTCCTCAAAAAGAAAAATATGTTTTGGTTTCCAATACTTAAGCAAGATAGTTAAACTGATTAATGATGCAATTGCAGCAGTGATATCGGGTAACTCAGGCCCAACAAAATTTGATGTTAGATATTGCGCTAAAGAAAAAGATAAGCTGGCAACTAAAATAGCAGGCCAAGTTTCTTTAACCCCACGCCAACCATCCATGATTGCCATGATCCAGATCAATACAATTGGCACCATAAAGGGTAACTGACGACCAACCATTTGACTGATTTCCATGGTGTCAACACCTGAAACCTGCCCAGCGACAATGATCGGAATTCCCATTGCACCAAAAGCAACAGGTGCAGTATTAACTATCAGGCATAGCCCAGCCGCATATAAAGGCTTAAAGCCGAGTCCCACCAACAGTGCCGCAGTAATTGCGACGGGCGCACCAAAACCTGCCGCACCTTCTAAAAACGTACCAAAAGCAAACCCAACTAATAGCATTTGCAGACGTTGATCTTCTGTAATTGACAGAATAGACGAACGAATAACATCAAACTGTCCTGTTTTTACTGAAATCTTATATATAAAAACTGCACCGATAATAATCCATGCAATTGGCCACAGGCCGTAGAAGAATCCATAGACCATTGATGCTAATGCCATTCCAATTGGCATTTTGTATAAAAATAATGAGACCAGAAAGGCTAAAAAAACGGTAATTGTAGCGGCTACACTACCCTTCATGCGAAAAATAGCTAACGCTAAAAAAAAGAAAATAATTGGAACTAGCGCAATAGCACTCGAAATCCAGATATTGCCTATAGGATCATAAATTTGTTGCCACTGTTGAAGCATTGTCTACTCCTTGAAATGCTTAACTACTAGATTGAACAGTTTATTGTACTTAAACACTAAATTGGTATGACCAATTTAGTGTTTAAGAGATAAAATGTGCATTTTGTATTGGCGATATTAGTAATATTAGCCCAAAAACACAATATAAAAGATTTAATTTATTTTTTGGTATGACCAATTTTTATAATCTCTTAAAATTTTATACATTAGATTTCTTTCATAATTCACTTTTTACTCAGCTCAAAATTATAGATTCCCACAATTAAATTAAATCTTAATCCTAGTCTTTTGCCAGGGTTGCGATATCGCTCGGCAAGGATTTTGAAGGTTTTCAAAGTTCCAAATACCTGTTCAATTCCAATTCTTCTTTTATTGATTTCTTGGTTATAAAGTTTTAGCTCGAGATCTGGTTTTTAGTGCTTTTTTGCTTTTAATGGCCATAAACTATTTGGATACAATGTATAAATCCCTTGATAGCCTTTATTTGCAAGAGGCTTTGTTGCACAAACCTACCACTGAAAGCTTCTTAGGGAATATAATTTCTAAATGAAGAGGTCTGCACCCAAGATCTATCGTACAACCAGTTGATCTACCTACAATAAAGCCTTGCTCAGTCAAGGAAATACATCAATTTGGTTTGATTCAGCCATCCAATGGTCGCTCGATTGACTCAACAACTGCCGATGCAAAACTTGGATGAAAATGTACTAGCCCAACAACTTCATTCCACCAATCAAGAGCAGTTGATTGCCTATAAAGTGTCTTTATTTGACTCTGACGTCAGTGTCGTTCAGCATGTGGTAGCAAAAACCCGAGGTGCACCGAAAGATTTAAGCCACCAAGTAGTTGGCTTTAGTACAAAGCAACAAGGTGAGGCTCAGTTATGTGTTACGTCGTGAGGATATTCAAGTGGTGGCAGCAGAGCGGATGTTCCTACGTGGATAATTGCTCAAAAAGATTTTATAATCGGTATTAATACCAATAATTTTGTCTTTATTGCTATGTATAGACTTAATCGTTTTGATTATTCGTCGAGAGCTTAAAGCCTTAGATGAAGTTTCAACCTTTTAAGTCAGCCAAATTTATCAGTGAATGATGCTACTCACTATTTAAAAACCTTAGATGCCAAAGTAATGCCTTCCAAGGTACAGTCCTTTGCCCAAAACTCTAAGCACTTAATACATAAACTGCATCAAAATCCGGAAAATGAAAAAGTATTTAGTTCATGCGCCGCCCATGAATTGCGTAGTCCTTTAACCGCGATCAAAACTCATATTCAGCTTGCACAACTGATGGCAGAACAACAGGCAAGCTCGCCCAAATTGCAACAGAGCTTGCAGCAGGTACACCTTGGTATCCGCCGATGTACCCAGCTACTGGAACAGCTTCTAGCACTTTCCTCTACCGATCAAGTACTGAGTGATATCTAGTACAGTATTGAAATTGCACGGCTCCTGACTCAGGTGATTGCCGATTTACAGTCGCTTTATCCGGAAATTGAACCCAGTTTAACAATTGACTGACCGAGCCTGACCCGAATTGCCCTACCCGATTTTGAACTAGATACCGTCTTTAAAAACCTACTTAACAATGCTCTATTGCATGCACAGGCAAACACCATTTCAATTGCTATGCTGCATGTGTGCTGATCATTCATAATGATAATCAAAGGTTGAAGATATGCATACTTGGGACAGCGTTTCTGGCATAAATCTCCCTAGCAAAATGGGCATGGGCTAGACTTATATTTGATGAAAATGGTGTTAAACAAATATGGCTATCAGATTCAATTTACAGTGGCGCAACCTCAATATTTAAGCATTCACATCAGCCTCGCTGCAAGCGGATCACTTACTTATGAGAAGACAGGGCTAAATTTAAAGCTGGAATATCAACCCATGTCGTATCAGCAAAATCACGCTGCAAATACTGTTTTAAATAAGCAATGGTATCTTCAGCGATCAAGGGATCTTTGGAGTTATCTGCATGATTAAAAGCAATGGCATATAATTGAACCCCGCGGAGTTTTAACAACTCAAGACTCAGCAAGGTATGATTAATACTGCCTAAACGCCCTGAAGTGACGAGAATCACCGGATAATTATGTGTCTGAATATAATCAATAGTTAGGAACTCTTCGGTTAAGGGCACCATTAGACCACCGGCACCTTCCAGCAAAATACAGTCGTAGGCCGCAGCCAGCTGTTCGGTAGCCTGATGAATCTGTTCAAAGTTAATGGCTCGCCCATCTAGACGCGCAGCAAGATGCGGTGAAGCCGGATACGTAAAAATTTCCGGCATGGTCAGTTTTTGCTGGTCTTCCGGTAACAATCCACAACCCATAATTGCACGATGCTGTTCGATATCTTCTGATATATCGACATTTCCGGTCTGGATCAGCTTTTGGGTTATGGTACGAATGCCCTGCTCATTCCAATTTTTGGCCAGAAAACCAGTAGTAAAGGTTTTACCAATTGCGGTATCAATGCCGCTGACAAAATAAATCTGTGCGCTCATGCTGTCTTCCGTGCAATGACATAAACCGGATGATAGGTCAGTGCATACTGTTTGCTTTCAGGATCTTGGAATTGTTGATAGCCGGTATAAAAATCCTGTAAGGATGATTTTGTCCACCGAAACCCCTGTGCCGTCGCCTGTACACCAGTGGCTTTGATATGCTGTAACACCTGTTTCGGATGCTCAAAATATAAGGTCATCTGTTTTTCTATCTGCAGCAGAATGTCAAAGCCTAAGGATTGGAGCAGTTCACAGACCTTTGCTAAAGGCAGATAATCCAAGCCCTGTCCGGTCAGTGCCTTAATTTCCTTTAAATTATTGTCAGTATAACTGGCAAAACACAGATGCCCAGAGGGATTTAAGGCCTGCGCAATGTTGAGCAATAATGCTTTTAAATCCGAGATCCATTGCAATGCAGAACAAGACAACATCATGTCCAGAGACTGAGGCAGTGGCAAGGTTTCAATATTACCAATCTCCCACAAAAGCCGATTAGATTCCGGGAAGTGCTGCTTCACTTCGACATATAGGTCATTTAAAAATAAATGATCAAAGCTATAATGCTGCATAAAAAGCCGGGTAAACAATCCTGAACCGCAGCCAATTTCCAATACCCGTTGCAAATGTGGTTGTGCCACATGCTGCTGCATGAAATGCATCAACTCTGCAGCTACGGTACTTTGTACCAGCGCATGCTGTTCATAACTGAGATTTGCCTGAGCAAAACGCTGGGCAATCTGTTTGCTGTTCATCGCGGTAAATTCCTCAGCACCTGCAGACATGCGTCCAGCTCATCCGCAGAAATGTTCTGGTTCAGGGAAATTCTGAGTCTGGAGGTGTTGGCAGGAACCGTTGGCGGACGTACTGGCAGCACATAAAACCCCTGCTGTTGCATAATTTCAGTCGCCTGAATGGTGCGTTTTGCCTCACCAATCAGTACCGGCACAATTTGCGAGGTTGACGGACAGTGATATCCCAAGTCTTGAATGCCCTGCTGACAGCGTACAGCCAATGCTGCCAAATGTACTCGTTCTGCCTGAAGCTGCTCTACCTTCTGAAAAATAAATCTAGTCCAGGCCATACATAGTGGCGGCTGGGCGGTACTAAAAATTAAAGGTCGCATGCTATTGATCAGATAGTCACGAATCACTGGCGCACAAACCAGATAACCACCAACTGAAGCCAAAGCCTTGCCAAAGGTACCGACTAGGAAATCAATTTGATCCAATACTTGATACTGTTCTGCGCAGCCCAATCCACGTTCACCGCGCACACCAATTGCATGTGCCTCATCGACATAAAGCATGACTTTTGCAAACTGCTGTTTTAATGCCACCAAAGCAGTTAAATCTGTTTCATCCCCATCCATACTGAAAATTGATTCAGTTACCACAATGATGCGCTGGATAGATTCATCTGACTGATATTTTTCTAAAAACTGAGTCAAATGCTGCAGGTCATTATGGCGGTAACGCACATAGCCAGCTTTAGATAAACGAATCCCGTCGATAATACTGGCATGTACCAGTTTGTCAGCAATGATCATGGTTTTAGCATTACTGAGCGCAGGAAGAATCCCGATATTCATGTGATAACCACTATTAAACAGCAGTACTGAACGTCCAAAAGCCTGTGACATCTGTGCTTCAAGTTGTTCAAAATTGGGAAAGTTTCCTGTCAGTAAACGTGAAGAGCTTGAACTCATATATCGCTCAGACATCGGCGTGAGGTCAAAAAATTCTTCACGTAGCGTTAAGTTGGATGCCAGACCTAAATAGTCATTGGATGCCAGATTCAGCATCTCTTGGCCATTGAGTTGCAATCGTGGCTGGCTAGAAATATTGGACTTAAACTGGCGATATTGCCCTTGCTGTTTCAAGTCATCTAGCTGCTGCTGGAAATGCTCAAGATGGTTCATGCTACTGCCTCTATCTGCTGAATCATCTCCCGCATATGCTTTAATAAAGTTTCAAGTTGCTGTGTTGAAATTACATATGGCGGCATGACATAGACCAGACGGCCAAAAGGACGAATCCAGACGCCACGGCATACACATTCAGCCTGAAAACGCGCCAAATCAATAGTTTGATGTAGCTCAACTACGCCAATTGCGCCGAGGACACGCACATCTTTGACTTGTGCCAAGGATTTTAAATCCAGTAAATATTGTTCTAGTGTACTTTCAATCTGTTGAATACGCGTCTGCCAGTCTTGAGCCAGTAACAGCTGGGTACTTTTTAATGCGACCGCACAGGCCAACGGATTAGCCATAAAAGTTGGGCCATGCATGAACACACCCGCTTCACCACTTGAAATCGTCTCTGCTACATGGCGAGTGGTTAAGGTCGCTGACAAGGTCATATAACCACCAGTCAATGCCTTACCGATACACATAATGTCTGGTGTGACCTGAGCGTGTTCATAAGCAAATAGTTTTCCAGTGCGGCCAAAACCGGTGGCAATTTCATCTAAAATCAGCAGTACATCGTACTTTTCACACAACAACTTAGCTTGCTTTAAATATTCTGGATGATAGAAACGCATCCCGCCTGCACCTTGCACAATCGGCTCAATGATCATGGCAGCAATCTGTTGATGCTGCTGTACCAGCAGGCGCTCAAGTGGATGTATATCTTCGGGTTGCCATGCCCCATCAAAACGGCTTTGAGGTGCCGGAACAAATAAACGGTTCGGCAAACTCGAACCAAAAATTTGATGCATACCAGTTACAGGATCACAAACCGACATGGCATTCCAGGTGTCGCCATGATAGCCAGAGCGTGTGGTAACAAAGTTAGTTTTTTGTGGTTGCTGACGTGCATTCCAATATTGCACAGCCATTTTCAACGCCACCTCAACCGCGACCGAGCCGGAATCGGCAAAGAAAATTTTATCCAGTTCAGGCGCCGTGATCTCAAGTAGCAGTTTAGACACATCAATCGCAGGCTGATGAGTCAAACCACCAAACATGATATGTGACATCGACTCTAATTGTTTTGTTACGGCCTGATTGAGTTCAGAATGATTATAACCGTGAATTGTGCACCACCAGGACGACATGCCATCAATCAGCTCGGTACCATCTTCAAGTTCAATGACTGCACCATGTGCAGCTTTAACTTTGTAACATGGCAAGGGTTGTGTCATGGAGGTATAAGGATGCCAAATATGCTGTTGATCAAAAGCGTCCTGCACAGAATTTACCCCAATTATTAAAACTAAAACTGATCTTAGCGCGTTAAATCTGAAAATGAAACGTCAAGAGCTACCAATCTCTTTTTGCTTAAGCCAGATCGGCTAAAAATTTTAAAATTGGCTCAACGAGTAACTTGGCATCAAAAAGGATGGCATCGTGCGTGCCCTGTATTTTTACCAAATTCAGATTTTGGGTTGTTAAAAACACGGATTCTTGACTAACTTTGCAAGGAACCAACATGTCGTTCTCGGAAAATATAAATAGCATCTTGACTGAATGATTTTTTAGGATATCCACCAGATTTAATTGATGCAAGAGATAAAGATGCTTAATCTGATAGTTTAAATCAATAATATTTAACTGTTGGTGCAATAATTTTGCACGTTCACGCGCTGCTGCACCAGCTAAAGTGACCAAGGTACAGAAGCGCTGCATCCCGCGTTTTGGATCAGCCAGTATGGAAGATTTAAATTGTGTATATTGTTCAACTGGCATCGCCTGTGGCCATGCTTCATTGGCCACGAAACAGGGATTTGACATACAGCAAATCACTGGCTTGGCAATTTTCAGTTGTTGCTGGATTTCATTAGCCAGCAAAAGTGCCAACTGTCCACCCAAAGACCACCCCATCAAGACATCAAACGAACTCGCCTGCCTGACTTTTTCGGCCAAAAGACTTTTTACGTTAGGATCGAAAATATCCCATACTTTAACTTGATGCTGCTGCCGCAACTGTTCTACAAACGGGGTTAAGACCGCTGTTCCTAGCCCCCAACCCGTAATCATCAGTATCTTCATTTTGTCTGTTCCAATAAAAAAGGGACCAATTCAAGTTGAAATGATCCCTGTTTGTTACACGATTAATTAAGCAGGTTGCATCGCATCTACAGCCAATTCTTTAGCTGTTTTCTTGGCAGCTTCAGCTTTTAAGCCTAATTTAGCAAACAAGGCTTTGTCTTTACCTTCACCACTGTTCGGGGCAGTAAGCAATTTATCACCTGAAAATAATGAGTTAGCTCCAGCCATAAATGCCAGTGCCTGATCAGAGTCAGAGAGAGATTCACGACCTGCCGACAAGCGGATATAACTCTTCGGCATAATAATCCGTGCTACCGCAATAGTACGAATCCAGTCAATCACATCCAGTTTTTCAACATCGGCCAGTGGTGTGCCTTCAATAGGAACCAGCATATTTATGGGCACCGAACCCGGGTGAATCGGCATAGTCGCTAGTTCAAATAACAAACCGACTCGGTCTTGTACGCCTTCGCCCAAGCCGACAATACCGCCACTACAGACATTAATTCCGGCATTACGCACATGATCAAGCGTATTTAAGCGGTCATCAAAGCTACGTGTACTGATGACATTGGCATAATATTCACGTGAGGTATCAAGGTTGTGGTTGTAATAATCTAGCCCTGCATCTTTCAGACGTTCCGCTTGTGAGGCATTCAGCATCCCTAGGGTCATACAGGTTTCCATGCCCAGTTTCTTGACTTCCTGCACCAGTTCCAGCACATACGGCATATCGCGTTCATGCGGGTTACGCCATGCTGCGCCCATGCAGAAACGGGTCGAACCGGAAGCTTTGGCCTGTTTGGCTTCAGCAATCGCCTTTTGTACTTCTACGCGTTTTTCAATTTCCAGATCAGTATCATAATGTGCAGATTGCGAACAGTATTTACAATCTTCCGGACAACGGCCCGTTTTAATTGAAAGCAGAGTACTGACCTGAACAGTATTCGGTTCAAAGTTTTGGCGATGAATTTGCTGTGCCTGAAACAGTAAATCCATTAAAGGCAAGTCATAAATTTCTTGTATTTCGGCACGTGACCAATCATTACGGATCATCTTGTCTGCATCATCTAAAATTCCATTGAGTAAATCATACGCTGTTTTTTTTATTTTTCTTTAGCGTTTTCTTTCATATTCATTGCCTGCTTAAAATAGCTTTAGTGTATCAAGCTATTTTGAAAGCTTATTTAACTCGAATCCTGCTTAAGCCGATGATTCCTTAATTTGAATTGTTGGCTTATTTTGATGAGTGAGTTGATATGCACATAGTGAGGCGTAAATTCCACTCAGAAACCCATGAAGACTACGTGCTTTACTCGTCACTAAATTGTATTGCCCCTTCAATAAACTGAATAATGTTTCTATCTTATTGCGTTGTCTTAGGTGATATTCATCTGATGCACAAAGTTGAATAGCCTGCATATTCTTTCGATGATAAGTAATTAAATCAATACCTTGATCTTTCAATCTAATTTTTAATTCTTGGCTGATGTAACCTCGATCCCCGTAAAGTTTTGCTTCTATACCAGCAACCAATTGCTCAACCATTTTTATATTAGCAACATGTCCATTCGATAAAGCAGAACAGGCAATTTCACCAAATTGATTCATCGCAATACGTAATTTACAGCCATAAAACCAGCCCATTGAGCTTCTACCATGTGATGCAATTTGGATTAATGATTTATGACGCTAAATACGTTGATTTTTACAAATTGGCAGAGTTGTTGAATCAATCCATAAATATTGTGTACCTTGGCCTTTCATCAGTGCCACATGTAAAGCATGTAGAGCTAATTCATGCATACCCAATTGGCTCAAGCCAATGTGAAAGCCCAGCAAGCGGCAAAAAAACCGAATGTTTTTGCTTTTGGCGAATATAGTCTGGATCAAAATGAAAACTGGATTGTCGGAGTTGCCGCACGCTATAACCTGTTTT
>NZ_JAMXXM010000021.1:0-42673 GCF_024129715.1 Acinetobacter lwoffii | reverse complement strand
TTTCTACCATCAATCAATGAAAATAATTTCGATCGATCAACCAGTAAAAATCCACACAAGTTGTTCTTCATAATCTCTTAATGATCTTTCTTAAAACCTCATCAGTTTTAAGCTCCAACCCAATCATTTAACGTTTCGTTTCATGCATTGCGTTGGTGTGCTGCGTATTCTATACAGTTTCAAAACGAGCGCAAGGGATTTTCTTAAAAATATCCAAAAAAACCAACCATACGTTTATTTTTTAATCTAAAAGGCTATTTTTAACACTTTTTTTGCGTTTTTCTAGCTAATTCCGCATGAAAAGTTTAAGCAAATGTTAATTTTCTAGCCCTCATCTCATAAAAAAAGATCACCCTAATGGTGATCTTTTTGATTCTTCATCAAAATATTTTAATTTGCCTGCTCAGCCAGCCAAGTCATAAATTTTTGACGCTCAGCTTTAGAAGCCTTTTGCCATAATTGAATCAGCTGCTGATCATTCTGGTCTGCTGACTGAGTATATACAGCTGCCGGTTGATGAACTGGTGTCGCAACTTGAGTCGTCATATCTAATTTTTTAGTCAACACGCGATTTCCAAACCATGGTTTCGCTGCATCTTTAGCGCCCGTCTGCTGGACTAGGAGCTGATTTTTTGCATCATATAGCCCAATAATGGGCTGATTTTTATATTTTTGCGCTGCATCAAAATCTTTAGGCGCCTGAATGAGTGCTAAACGATAAGTTTCGCCATCTTTAAGGCTTGGTGTTTTTACCGTAACCACACCTGACTTTAAAATATCATGTGAATTGTCTGAATGCTGAAAAAATTCGTTATAGCGCACACTGATCGCATTTATACCTGCATCCAAGCTATAAGTCTGATTAGAACGCAATAGACCCGAGTTCACCTCCTGATCATTTACGGCAACAATTTTTATTTCTTCAGGTACTGTGACGGTCACTGCCGAAAAAACTGATGTGCTAAACAGAAACACTGCTGCAGTTGCCGCAATACGTAAATCCATATCCTTTACTCATTTTTGGTTGTTTATTAAAAATTAGCCGCACTATGCCGCGTCTAAATGACAATCTTATGACAAAGGCTGGAGCGATACAGCCTGTGTTCTTAGCATTTATTTGGCTAAATATACCCCATCATATTCAAATACAACTCTAAGACATAAAAAAAGAAGCATCAAATTGCTTCTTTTTTTATGATCTAAAATCATTTATGCAAAAGTCTTAAAGCGCTCTGCATCATCCATAAAGGTTTTTTCACCTGCAGGAGCTTCAATCGAACCAAATACCAGTTGAGCGCGAAGTTTCCAGTGAGATGGAATCTCGAAAGTTTGTGCGACTTCTTCATCAATAATTGGATTGTAGTGCTGTAATGAAGCACCAATATTTCTTTCTGCCAAAGCGGTCCAGGTTGCAAACTGTGCAATAGCAGAAGAATGCTCAGACCAGACCGGGAAGTTATCGGCATAAAGTGCAAACTGCTCCTGCATCGACTTCACTACGTTCTGGTCTTCATAAAACAGTGCGGTACCATAACCTGCAGCAAAAGCATTGATCTTGCTATTGGTTGATTCAAATGCATCTGCTGAAACCAGATCACGTAAAGTTTCACGTACAATATGCCAGAAAGTATCATGTGATTGACCAAATAAAATCACCACACGCGAGGTTTGCGAGTTAAAAGATGACGGACTGTGCTTCACCGCATCTTTAATGATTTTCTCAATTTCTGCTTGATCCAGCTCTACATTTTTTCCAATTGAATAAATGCTACGGCGTTGTTTGATTTGATCTAAAAATGCCATGAACCCACCTCTGTATATTTTGGTTATTTGAAAATCGATAAAGTTATATTACGTGCTTTAAGCACCCAAGACAGGTGCATTTCGATAACAATGTGTTTTATTTATAGAACAATCAGATTTAGATCTGAGTAGCGTATTTGTATCTGATTTTATCCGCAGCTTCCATGCTGTCACATATAAAGTGTTCTATAAACTTTTAATCAAATACTTTGAAACGATGCTGATCCGGTTTTTGTAATTTTTCTGCTACTGTTTGTTCAATTGACCCAAAGCAAAGTTGTGCGCGTAACAACCAGTTCTTTTCAATCTGAAAATGCTCTGCGACCCTTTCATCAATCAGTGGATTATAGTGCTGTAAGGATGCCCCTAAGCCAGAATCTGCCAGCGTCGTCCATACGGCAAATTGCGCCATACCGGAAGTTTGTTCCGACCATGCTGGAAAATCCTCACTATTTAATGGCATTTTCTTTTGTAATTGTTGAATCACGGCTTGATCTTCATAAAATAAAACCGTGCCATAGGCCGCAGCACATTGATTCAACTTGATTTCAATTCCTTCGTAAATATGTGCCGGCATATACTGACGCTGCACCTGTTTCACAATTTCCCAGAATTGATGATGAGAATCTGCAAATAACACCACAATGCGCGTAGTTTGAGAATCATAAGCCGAAGGGCAACTGCGCACTGCTTCCTGAATGATTTCGCCAAGATAAGTCTGACTATAATGTACCCGCTTACCGAGTTGATCGATACTACGGCGCTTTTTCAATTGATCGACAAAAGTCAGTTCTAAATCACCATTCAGTTTATTTTTTCTTGAAAATTTAAAATCCTTGGTTATATCGCTTGTTAATACCTGACCAATCTTATTTAGCAATGCCATTTTCTACCCCACAAAAAACAAGCCAAATCAGCTTAGAAAATCCCCTACAATTATAAGGCCTTTATCAAGATGGGCAGATTTAGTGGTGGTTTTACTGTCGGTTTTTACAACACTCAAACCAGCCAAAAACAACAAACTCCGCACTTGGCGGAGTTTATGTGAAGCATTGCACATTATTTATTTTTCAGTTTCAAATAATGCAGCAACAAAAGATTTGGCAGAGAATGGACGCAGGTCATCAATTTTTTCACCCACACCAATAAAGCGAATCGGCACATGAGTACGACTGGCGATATTAAACAGTACCCCACCTTTGGCAGTACCATCAAGTTTGGTAATAGTTAAGCCCGTCAAGCCTACCGCCTCATCAAACATCTCGACCTGATTAATAGCATTCTGACCAGTACCGGCATCGACCACCAACATCACTTCATGAGGTGCAGTGGCATCAATTTTCTGCATTACACGTTTTACTTTAGTCAATTCCTGCATCAAATGACCTTTGTTATGCAAACGGCCCGCTGTGTCTGCAATCAATACATCCACACCTTTGGCACGCGCACTTTCAAAAGCATCGAAAATCACTGAAGCTGAATCTGCACCATGACCCTGAGCAACAACCGCAATATTATTACGCTCACCCCAGATCTGTAGCTGTTCCGTTGCAGCTGCACGGAAAGTATCGCCTGCTGCCAACATGACAGTCTTGCCCTCACCTTGCAGACGCTTTGCCAACTTGCCAATGGTAGTCGTTTTACCGACACCATTCACACCAACCACCAGAATCACATAAGGCGATTTATTTGGATCAATATGCAGCGGTTTTACTCGTGGTGCCAATAAAGCCACCAGTTCTTCCTGAAGCGCTTTATAGAGTGAATGCGAGTAGATCAAATCACCACGTGCTGTACGTTCAGTTAGGTTAGCAATAATGGTCTTGGTTGCTTCCACGCCAATATCTGCCACCAGAAGCTGCTCTTCGACTTCTTCTAATAATTCATCATCAATTTCTTTACCGCCAATCAGGATATTGACCATCCCATCGGCAAGGTTTTTACGGGTTTTGGTTAAACCCACTTTCATACGGCTAAAGAAGCCACCTTTCGCCGCAGAATCTTCATTTTCAGTTTCTGTTTCGACAGGTGCAGAAACTACAGCTGTTTCGCTTGGCGTTTCTACAATAGGCACATTGACCGCAGGTAAGCTCGGTAATGTGACATCATCATCTCCGATATCAGCATCAATCAAAAATTTGTTTTGCCCATTAGATTGCTGTTGCATGCCGAATCCTTGAAAAGCATTGCGTTAAAAACCCAGATTCTACCATAACTTGCCTGCTTTGCAGCTAGCAATGGAAATGCTGGACAAACATACCAAAAAGCTACAGCTCTCGGTTGCTTTCAAGCACACATTTATTAAAAATAACGCTAAATACAAATGCCTATTTCAGGAGATCTAGTGTTCATCACCTTTTCGACTATCTCCTCTTTCTCGCAAATGATCAAACAGACGCTTTATCCACTCGGTGCAGCGGTATTGTTTAGTCTGAGCTTTGGCCCGGCCCAGGCACAAACCCGAAGCGAATTGTCACGCACTACTTTTGAAACCACTTTAAGTAACGGTTTAAAAGTCATCATTCGGGAAGACCATCGTGCGCCCATGGTAATGACACAGATTTGGTACAAAGTCGGCAGCAGCGATGAATCTGGAAATATTCTGGGGGTATCACATGCGCTTGAACATATGATGTTCAAAGGCACTCATAAAGTGCCAAATGACGAATTTACCCGTCTGAGCCGGATTTATGGCGGCAGTATCAATGCGGCCACCTTTACCAATTACACCAATTATTATCAGCTGTATCCTAAGGCCTATTTTCCTATGGCCCTGGAACTTGAGTCTGACCGTATGAGCAATTTATTATTGCGGCAGCAGGACTTCGAGCCAGAAATTAAAGTCGTCATGGAAGAACGGCGCCAGCGTACCGATGACAATCCGCGGGCGCAAGCATTTGAACGGTTTAAATGGGTCAGTTATCCGACCAGTCATTATCGCCAGCCGGTGATTGGGCACATGAAAACCCTGAATAATATTCAGTTGAATGATGTCAAAAAATGGTATCGGGACTGGTACAGTCCGAATAATGCCATTTTGGTGATTGTTGGAAATGTAGAATCTGAAGCTGCTTTGGCTCAGGTACAAAAATATTTTGCTGACATTCCCGCACGTCCAACACCAGCACGCAATGATGTACTGGAGTTTGAGCGTTTGGGTTATCGCCATATGGAAATTAATAGCAATGTTCAGGTGCCCAATCTGTACATGACCTGGAATGTAAAATCCCTCGGCACTGCAAAAAACCCCCAAGATGCGTATGCCTTGACCATTATTCGCAGTCTTTTGGACAGTGGCATTTCTTCGCGCCTGCAAGACCGATTGGTACGTGATCGTAAAATTCTGACCTCTGTCAGCGTTTCTTATGATCCCTATAATCGCGGCGACAGCCTGTTTGGTATTTCTGCCTTACCTGCGCCGGGCATCTCTTTGCAAGAAGCACAACAAGCAATTCAGGATGAAGTGGATTTACTTAAAACTACAGCGATGACCCAACAGGAAGTGGATCGTATCAGTACCCGCTTTATTTCCAATTTGATCTATAGCCAGGATGATATTGCCGGACAAGCCAAAATGATTGGAAATCTAGAGGTCAATGGCTTGAGTTATCGCCTGATGGATGAATTACCGAAACACTTTGAAAGTGTCAGCGTTCAGGATATCCAGCGTGTCGCAAACGCCTATTTTGTACGTGAAAATCTCAGCACGCTTTATCTCTCTCCTGAACAAAACACCCAGCAACGGGGATTATAATGCTTCAACTTCGTTCATTTTTGCTTATTTCAATTTTAAGTCTTAGCTCGGCTACCCATGCAGAAAACTATCTGGATCCCCAGCCTAACCAAAATGATAATCCGAGTCAGTTACAGTCTATCCCTTTGCTGCAAAGCTTAAAAAATATTAATCAGCAACGGGATTTTCAGGCGCCTTATATTCATGATCTAAACAATCGCTACAAAGTACGCACGCTGTTTGTTGAAACGCAAGATCTTCCCATGGTAGATATCCAGCTGACCTTTAATGCCGGTTCGGCCCGTGATCAGGAAATTGCCAAAGGCCTATATGGTCTATCCAATATGGCAGCCAAGTTGATGCGTGAAGGAACCGACAAATATAGCGCCAATCAGGTGGCGGAAGTTTTTGACCAAACCGGAGCACAATTCAGCGTACAAGCCTATCGGGATATGTTTGTGGTTCGTCTGCGTACGCTTTCAGACCCGGAAAAACTGGAACCCGCATTGGGCATGCTGATGGAGGTTCTCAAGAATGCATCATTTAAACCATCCAGCATTAATCTGGCTTTAAGCAATACCCAAGTGGGACAAAAACAGCTGCAGGAAAACCCAAGCCGACTGATGGATATCCGTTTTTATCGCGCTTTATATGGTCAGCACCCTTATGCAGAACCAATCAGCGGCACCCAAGGCAGCACCAAGAAAATTAATGCAGAATTATTGAAAAAATTTCGTGATCAGTTTTTGGTGGCGCAAAATATGAATATTGCCATTACTGGCAAACTCAGCCCGAAACAGGCACTCGAACTGTCTGAACGAATTGCCGGCAACTTACCTCAAGGGCAAAAAGCAGAAGCATTGCCACAGCCTGAAATTCAATCTGGTTTTGAAGTGGTACATCTACCCTATAACTCGTCTCAGGCGCATGTCACCTTTGGGCATTTAGGCCCAACCCGCTTTACTGAAGATAAACTGGCTTTAGAAGTCGCCAATCGCATGTTTGGCGGTAGCGGATTTAATGCAGTATTGATGCAGGAACTACGGGTGAAACGTGGTTTTACTTATGGCGCTTATAGTTCATTGAGCTTTAGTCAGGCACCCGGCGTATTCAGCTTTAAGTATTCCACGCGTCAGGATCAACTGCTAGACAGCATTCAGGTCGCACATCAAGCATTTATCCACTTTGTCAGCCAACCTATTGATACTCAGCGTCTGGAAGAAACCAAAGCAGGCATGTTACGTGCTTTTCCTAATAATTACAGCAGTAATGCCACCATTAATGCCCAGCTAGGCAATATGGGTTTTTATAGTGAGCAAACTGATTATTTATCCAGTTATCCAGAACGCTTGGCTAAAATCACAGCGGCAGATGTACAAAATGCAGTGCGCAAGCATTTTCATCCTGATCGCTTAACCCTGGTCGTTGTCAATAAAGAACTGGATCAAAATGCTTTGAAAATGCGTTTGGAACAGAATTTAATGGATGCCAATTATTACTTACCAACAAATCCTATGCCTAAGGCATCTCCACAGAGACCGGCGGAAGCTGACGTGCCCGAAGCGATTCCTGCTGATAAGCCTGCATCAATTTAAGGTACTGCCCACGACGGATATGCTGCTGCTCTAACAAGGCGAGTGCCATATCTTGGGTTTGGGGAAGGTTTTGCTGTTTAGACAGTTGTTGAATCTGGGTGACTTGGGAAAGGCTAAGCGGACGATATAAAGCAAATGCGGCTAAAAGTAGAATGACCGCAATAATAAAAATAACCACACTGTTATAAATCTGTTCCAGTTTGATTCTGCTGAAAAATTGGCTTAGTTTTTCTGTATCTATAGACATACACTACCTCAGGTTAGAGGTAGTGTATGGTCGTAGTTACATAAGTTCAAGTCAGCGCACTGAATATTCACAAGAGCTGAATCCTGCTATTTTGGGCATTAATTCATTATTCTGGTAATAATTGTTGAATACAGCACCAATGCAACAACAAGTAATACCAGTGCAATTGCAAATTTACTTAAACCGGCTTCTGCTTCAGGCGGATGTAAGCGATCCTCATCTGCAATGCGGACCAGCTCACCATTATAGAGTTTATAAAACTGCTCACGCTGGTTTTCGTCCAGCGCCCGGGTAAAGTCGTAGACTTCTTTACGTTGTGCCAGCCCATAGTCACCTAGATGGGTATATTTACTGAATATAGCTTGATCGAGTTTTTTACGATGCAAATCGGCAAGTTCCATAATTTGACCTGCAGTCGGAGGCATATCAAATTTCACACCATCTAAAGTTCTTGTCATCATGGCCTTCTCCTTATTGTTTGCTATCCATTTACAATGTAGCTTAATAATATTTATAGTTGTGTATAGTTTAATCAGTTAAACTATAACTGAAGTAAACAAATAAAATCGAATAGTTGACTTTTCCATTATTTTGTAATATTAGTTTAACAATACTAATTTATATTTGTATTTAGACTAAATAGTCTATCCTGTAATCATAATTAAAATTAAGGAGTTTTTATATGATACAACAACTCTCTCAACACGATCTGGAACATCTGTACGCAGATGCCGTGAATACCATTCAATCGCAAATGAACTTTGCTGATGCGGTAAAACAGCTTGAAGAAGCCGCTCGTGCAGGCCATGGTAAAGCAGCGCTCTTTTTAGCAGAACTTTATTATCAAGGTTTTCGTGTAGAACGAGATTCACTCAAAGCCCAGTACTGGCAAAACATGGCCACCATGCAAGCATAAAGAAACGTCACCTAGGTGGCGTTTTTTTCAGCCCTTTTTTCAATAAATAGCAATCAATACATATTTTCTTACGAATCCTTGCAAAGCTGAAACAGTAATTTCATATAAAGTTCCTAGAATAGAGCCTGAACTCCAATAGCACTTTATTCTAATGAAACCACGAAAAATTATTCAAATTGATCCGATCTGCAAAAACTTTCTGTTAAAGATCACGATGCTTAAATCTTTGATGAATTGTGGCGAGCTATGGGGCGCATATCACCAAGGCTGGGCGATGATGCGTGACCAGGAAGATTGTATCTTTCCATTCTGGCTCAATCCGCTGGATGCTAAAAATTATGCCCAGCAACATTGGCCGGATTACATCCCGCGTAAAATCAATTCTGAAGATTTTGAAAATGCGTTATTGCCGACCCTGTCGCGACTGAATGTTACGCCAGCGCTGCTCAACACCAATGGAACCAAACTCAAACTGACTGCTGCACAGATGCGTCATCTGTTTTTTTCGCAACAAAGACTGCACATTGCTTAAATAACATGCTATTTATAAAGACTAAAACCTAAACACTTAGAGATGTTCAGGTTGAATACATACTCTAGGATTAATAATAAATTGACCAATAAGGATGATTAAGCATGACCAATGTGGCACAGGTGCTCAGTGAAAAAATGCATCAAGCTATTTATACCATCCGTCCAGATTCTACCGTTTTAGAGGCCATCACCTTGATGGCGGATAAAGGAATCGGGGCGCTTGTGGTAACCCATGAAGACAACGTGGTGGGGATTTTGTCAGAGCGGGATTACACTCGTAAAATCGCGCTGATGCAAAGAACCTCATTCGACACCACTGTTAATGAGATCATGACCTCTAAAGTGATTACCGTAAATACAGCTACTAGCGTAGAAGACTGTTTATCTCTGATGACTGAACGCCACCTACGCCACTTACCCGTGGTCGAACATGAAAAACTGATCGGTCTGATTTCAATTGGGGATTTGGTCAAGGCCGCCATGGATGACCAACGTAAATTGATTGAACAGTTACAGCAATATATCTCAGGTTAAAACATCATCTAGCTTTCTCTAAGGCATTTGAAGATCATTTAAGTGACATCAAGATAAAGTTTTATATCTGATGCATAAAAAATCCCGGTACGTGTATCGGGATTTTTTTATATGAACATTCTGAATAAAATCAGTTTAGACCTAATTTTTCTGCGACGTAATCTGAGTCTTTATCACCACGACCCGATAAGTTCACCACAATTTTGGTATCTTTTGGCAATTTACCCGCTTCACGAATGGCCCAAGCCACCGCATGCGAACTTTCTAGTGCAGGCACAATCCCTTCTACACGGGACAAGGTCATAAATGCATCCAGACATTCCTGATCGGTTGCAGTCGTATACTCAACCCGACCCAAATCTTTAAGCAAGCTATGCTGCGGCCCCACACCCGGATAATCCAGACCAGAAGCAATTGAATGCACTGGCAATGGCTCGCCTTGTTCATCTTCAAGCACATAACAGGCCATCCCGTGTAACTGGCTCGGTTTACCTAAAGTCAATGTTGCTGAGTGCTTGTCAGTATCCAGACCATGACCTGCCGGCTCAACGCCTACCAGTTTCACATCTGGTTCATTTAAAAATGCAGTGAATGCGCCCACTGCATTAGAACCACCACCAACACAGGCAACAACATAATCAGGATTTGCACCAAAACGCTCATTCGCCTGAACTTTAATTTCATCACCGATAATCGACTGAAAATCACGAACCATCATCGGGAATGGGTGCGGTCCAACCACCGAACCGATGGCATAGATGTAGTTTTTCGGGTCTTTTAAATATTCTTCAAAAGCACTGTCGACTGCATCTTTGAGTGTGGCTGTACCGCGAGCCACAGAAATCAGCTTGGCACCCAGAATCTTCATTTTCACAACATTTGGATGTTCTTTTTCGATATCCACCTGGCCCATATGAATTTCACATGGGATACCCACCAAGGCACATGCAGTTGCCAAAGCAACACCATGCTGCCCTGCACCTGTTTCTGCAATGACTTTGGTCTTGCCCATATATTTGGCAAGTAGTGCTTCACCTAGACAGTGATTGATCTTGTGTGCGCCGGTATGATTCAGATCTTCACGTTTTAAATAAATCTGTGCCCCACCGAGCTGTTCAGAAAGACGTTTGGCATGAAATAAAGGACTTGGACGACCGACATAATGGGCAAACAGGTCTTTCAATTCATTCTGAAATTCTTCAGTCTGACGAATTTCCTGATAGGCCACATTAATATCATCCATGGCCTGTTTCAGATCAGGTGGAATAAACTGACCGCCATACTGACCAAAAAAACCCTCTTCATTCGGTAACGCAATACCATTAATTTGATGAGTCATAATCATGCCTGAAATTCTAAATAAGAGATAATGAGTGACTTTATACTAGAATAATTTGTTTTAAATCACTAATAACTCTAACTAAAGTCACTTATAGATAAATGGAATTAACGTGCCAGATATTTGGTCATGTCTTCAATGCCTTTCAATGTCATTGGAAACATATGATTTTCAAATATTTGCTGGATCAGACCAATGGTATGGGTGTAATGCCAGTATTTTTCTTCTTCAGGATTCAGCCAGGCAGTTTTATCAAAATGCTGACGCAGACGCTGCAACCAGACCTGTCCAGCTTCATCATTCATATACTCAACCGAACCACCGACAGAATTCAGCTCGTACGGTGCCATACTGGCATCCCCGACCACAATCACGCGGTAATCGCGGCCATAGGTATTGAACAAATCCCAAGTATTCATGCGTGAACTGGAACGACGGACATTATCTTTCCAGACATAGTCATACAGACAGTTATGAAAATAGAAATATTCCAGGGTCTTGAATTCGGTTTTCGCAGCACTAAACAGCTTTTCACACTGGGCAATATGCGCATCCATCGAACCGCCAACATCAAATAGCATTAAAACTTTAATACGGTTACGACGCTCCGGCACCAGTTGCACATCCAGAATGCCCTGCTTGGCCGTTTCACGAATCGTACCATCAATATCCAGCTCTTCGGCTGCACCCTGACGGGCAAACTTACGCAAACGGCGCAATGCCATCTGCATCTGACGGCTACCCAAAATCTGTTCATCATCCAGATTGCGGTATTGACGCTGCTCCCAGACTTTCACCGCAGAACGCTTACGCCCCGGCCCGCCAATACGCACACCTTCGGGATGATCGCCATAGGCACCAAAGGGTGAAGTGCCACCGGTACCAACCATCTTGTTACCGCCCTGATGTTTTTTATGCTGTTCGCGCAGACGCTCTTCCAGCATTTTCATCAGTTCTTCCAGCGATCCGGCCTTTTTCAGCTCTTCGCGCTGCTCCGGGGTCAGATGCTTCTCGAGCAATTCGAGATCGAACCAGTCTTTGGGCAGCTTATGCACCTGATTTAGCAGCTCATCCAGATCAAAGGTCGCGATACCATCAAAATAGTCTTTCATGGCGCGATCGAACTTGTCGAAATAGCGCTCGTCCTTGACCATTATAGTTTTGGCAAGCTGATAGAACTCGTCCTGATCGGCAAAGACCAGTCCTGCGGCAACTGCCTGATTGAGGTCAATCAGTTCGCGGGTCGATACCGGCACGCCGTATTTGCGTAAGGTATAAAACAGTCGCACAAACATGCGTGTTTCTCCCTTAACGACGTGACATAAATGCTAGACGTTCGAGCAACTGCACATCTTGCTCATTCTTGATTAATGCGCCGTACAGGGGCGGAATTGCTTTGGATTTATCAGTATTGCGCAGAATATCTTCCGGCATGTCGTCAGCCATAAGCAGGCTGAGCCAGTCGATCAGTTCAGAAGTTGAAGGTGGTTTTTTTAAACCCGGAATCTGACGTAATTTAAAGAAGACTTGCAAAGCCTCATTGACCAATGTGGTCGAGATATTGGCAAAATGCACATCGATGATTTCACGCATGGTGGCTTCATCCGGGAATTCGATGTAATGGAAGAAGCAACGACGCAGGAAAGCATCTGGCAATTCTTTTTCATTATTTGAGGTAATGATCACGATTGGGCGCTGAGTTGCCGTAATGGTCTCGCCAGTCTCGTACACATAGAACGACATTTTATCGAGTTCATGCAGCAAGTCATTTGGAAACTCGATGTCTGCCTTATCAATTTCATCAATCAACAGGACACAGCGCTCTTCACTGGTAAACGCTTCCCATAATTTGCCCGGCTTGATGTAGTTCTTGATGTCATAGACACGGTCATCACCCAACTGGCTATCGCGCAAGCGCGATACTGCATCATATTCATACAGACCTTGCTGTGCTTTGGTAGTAGACTTGATGTGCCAGGTGATCAGTTCCAAACCCAGACTTTCTGCAACTTGCTCGGCCAGTAAAGTCTTACCTGTACCCGGCTCACCTTTGACCAGCAACGGTTTTTGCAAACTGCGTGCAGCTTTCACCGCAAGTTTTAAACTGTCAGTCGCGATGTACTGATCGGTACCTGAAAATTGTTGAATATCAGCAGACATGATTGAACCTTATTTTTTACTTACAGCGGTGAACTTTTCTCGTGAACACGAATATTGCTTTTGTTCGACACATAGGTCGACCAGCAATAGCCAATCACAGATCCAATCCCAATGACAAATAAAATAAGTGACGCATTAATCCAAACCAGGGATTGCTCTTTGGTTAGCACCCCAAATAACAGACCAAAGATCGCGGGTGCAATGGATGCATTCGCCCCCTCGGATACCGTCGGTGTCAATAGAATGGCAAAGGCCACAATCCACAAAAAACCGCCCATAGGTTTAGGCAGACGCTTGGTTACGCTATACCAGCACCATAAAGCAATCAGGCTGCCGAGCAGATAAACTGCAACGGCAATGCTCTGTTCAGGAATTGAGTCTAATACAGCCACATAACCATTCATTTCACAACTCCTGAATTAACATTAAGCACCGCGTAAACCTTCTGGTGCCACAGCATTTGGATCAATCAAGCCTTCTGGCGGCATTTGCAGGAAGAAACCGCGAGTTTCAATAGAATCCATGACATGCAAGACATTGGCACGTGCCAGTTTACGTGATTCGCTTAATTCAAGATGCATGACAAAAGTCGCACGTCCAAATGCTGCCTGTACTGCTTCAGTCAATACGCTTAAAGGTTCGAATGTTTCAGCTTCGCTTTCATTCGCAGGACGCGCCACATACAGATACATTTCACTTTTTTTACTGGATTTGTAGATAGACACTTGCATATTTCAAACGACTTTTCTGGAAAAACAACCGCAAGGATACATCAAAAAAAAGACAGAAACATTAGCCACGTCTCATGCATCAGTCGTGATTTTGTATAATTGCTTTTTCTTTAACCATTCCTGTAGCCAATCACTCGCTAACTTTCATCTGGGTAGACAGATAAGATTCGTCCTGATGCAATACCTGAATCAGTGGCCGAGTTAATAACTCATAGCGCCACCCAAGCAGATAATCCGGCAGATCCTGTTCATCCTTGTGAAAAACTACATGCTGATACAGTGCATTCAACCATTTCTTGCGCATCAGCACTTCTTTGGGAATCGAGGTTTCATTGACCACATGTTGAATAATTGAATCAATTTTTTCGCCAATATCTTTGGAAGAATGGCGAATTGGACGTGCCAGACGTAAAGGCCAATTTGCCGGCTCCGGCAGGAATTTCAATAAATCTAAAATGGTTTTGCCATGCTCACGAACCACATTCGAACGAATGTCTTTCACATGACTCAGCTGGAAATTATTGCGCGGAAATTTTTCCACCAGATCAATCATGCTGGCATTTTTCAAAATGAAACTGCGTGGCTGATTCAGTGCTTTGGCAATCTGATCACGCCAAACCATTAATTGCTGCAATTGCATCAGCTGACGGCGTGAATGCCGGTAATTGCCGACATCCTGATACAACAAGGCAGTTGGGGTATCTTCGCCAATTTCCTGAGTCAGAAAACGGCAATCTTGCAAGGCAAAATCCAGCAGATCTTTCGAATCCAGATCCTGTTTAATTTTCTCTGACAGTTGCACCAGATAATGCACATCATTGGCAGCATAGAGCAACTGTTCGGAACTGAGTGGACGCGCCAACCAGTCAGAACGGGTCTGGTCTTTTTCGATATCGACTTCCAGCATCTGCTTCAATGCATTTTGATAGCTGACTTGCAGACCATGCCCAAGAAAAGACATGCCAACCTGAGTATCAAATACATTACTCAGCGATTTCTTCTGGGTATAGTGATAGATCAGGTCGATATCTTCACTACAAGCGTGAAAAATATTCTGCTGTGCGTTAAAAATTTTATTAAGGAACTCAGTCAGATCCAGCGTGGTTCCATCCAACAAATAGACCTTGTTGTCTACGTTAATCTGAAAAACACCCAGCTTAGGCCATAAGGTATCAACCTTGATAAACTCGGTATCCAGCCCATAAACTGAATTCTGATCCATCAGCTTCAGTACATGAGTTAAGTCGTTTTGATGTTGAATAAATTGAAACATAGAACTGAGTCTAAGATTAGATTCTCGATAGATCCATATTAACTGATCTATAGAATTTTTGTATAAAAAATAACGTCAATTCTGCCCTATTTCCTAAAAAATGGCGCTTACTTATCAGGATTTATATTCTAATTAATATCTTTTTTATATTAAAACTAACAAGATATTTAAGCTTAGCTTACTTCATGCGCATCCGGTTATGTACTGCCTGACTCAAGGTATGACTGTCGACATATTCCAGCTCACCACCTTGTGGTACGCCCTGGGCAATTCGGGTCATCTGGATCGGCAAATGCTTACTGGCCTCAACCAGATAATGCGCCGTAGCCTGACCTTCTACCGTGGCATTGGTTGCCAGAATCACTTCTTTCACCTGACCATTGGCCAAACGATGCAATAAGTACGGAATACCGATTTCTTCGGGACCAATACCATCCAGTGGCGATAAATGTCCGCCCAATACATGATATTTACCTCTGAAACTACCACTTTGCTCAATCGCCATGACATCTGCAGGTGATTCCACTACACAGAGCAGTTCATCATCACGATCCAGAGAGCTGCAAATATTGCAGACTTCGTCTTCGGTCAGAGAATGACAGACTGAACATTCATGAATGTGATTGGTTGCCTCAGTCAGCGCATGTGCCAGACCAATAGCACCCTCACGATTTTTCATGATCATATGCAATGCCATACGTTGAGCCGATTTTGGCCCAACGCTTGGCAAAATGCGTAATGCTTGAACGAGTTGATCAAAACGATCACTAAACATTGCGCATTCTTCCTTAGAACATACCTGCAAGACCAGGCGGTAAACCCATGCCTGAGTTCGCTGCTTTCATTCTTTCGTCAGATACCACTTCTGCCTGACGTGCTGCATCATTCATTGCAGCTGCAATCAGGTCCTCGATCATGTCTGGATCATCCTGAAGTAATTCAGGATTGATTTCGATACGCTTCACTACGTTACGGCAAGTCATAGTTACTTTCACCAGACCGCCACCCGCCTCGGCATGCACTTCAGTTTGCGCAAGCTCTTCTTTGGCTTTTTTTACGTTATTTTCAACTTCTTTCTGCATGCGCTGAGCTTGCTGCATCAACATGTTAATGTTCATAAATATCTCCGAACATGAATTTATAAAATTAAATCAGGTCTAAACCGCGACGAATATCCTGGATAATATCACCAATCTCTTCCAAACCAACAGATACGCGAATTAAACCTTCGCGAATACCGGCAGCTTCTTTGGCTTCAGGCGACAGTTTACCGTGTGTCGTGGTTGCCGGATGGGTAATGGTTGATTTCACATCGCCCAGATTGCCGGTAATCGAGATAAACTGGGTATTATCGATGACAGTCCATGCTTCCTCACGGCCACCTTTCACTTCAAAAGACACAATACCGCCAAAACCGCTCTGCTGTTTGGCTGCCATTTCATGACCGACATGCTCAGGCAGGCCCGCATAATATACTTTTTCTACTTTTGGATGCTGATTCAAAAATTCAGCCAGCTGCTGTGCACTTGCTGAATGTTCACGCATACGCAAACGTAGTGTTTCCAAGCCTTTTAGGAAAACCCAGGCATTAAATGGGCTCATTGATGGGCCGGTAGTACGCACATAGCCAAAAATTTCTTCAAGCAGCTTGTGATTACCCACGACAGCACCACCTAGCGCACGGCCTTGGCCATCCAGATATTTAGTCGCAGAATACACCACCAGGTCTGCACCAAATTTGAGTGGTTGTTGTAACACAGGTGTACAGAAGCTGTTATCAATCGCCAGTAAAGCATCATTGGCATGCGCAATATCGGCGAGTCCCTGTATATCAGCTACTTCTGCTAAAGGATTCGATGGAGATTCAACAAACAGTAATCTGGTTTCAGGCTTAATGGCATTTTTCCATGCATCAAGATCAGTCAAATCGACGAAATCAACACTGACGCCAAATTTTGCGACATATTTTTCAAACATGGAAACCGTAGAACCGAAGACTGCACGTGAACAAATCACATGATCACCGGCTTTTAAGAATGCCATCATCACTGCCATAATGGCTGCCATACCCGAACTGGTGGCGACGGCGCGCTCTGCACCTTCTAAAGCAGCCAGACGCTTTTCAAACATGGCAACGGTTGGATTAGTAAAGCGAGAGTAGATATTACCCGGTTCCTGGCCTGAGAATTTGGCTGCGGCTTCTGCAGCATTTTCATAAACAAAGGACGATGTTAGAAAAATCGGTTCGCCATGCTCACCTTCAAAAGTGCGGGTATGACCGGTACGAATGGCTAAAGTTTCTAATTGGTAAGAAATATCGTCTTGCTGGCTCATCGCTTTACCTCAGCCCTCAGGCTGCCTTTTGTAAAAATTTGCCAACATTTTGAGCGCCTAAGCTATTTCAGGTCAAGGCATAATAAGCGATTATTGCCTAGACTTCGATCAATCCTCCCGCGGATACGGATATTTTATTTACATGATTCAGTTAAAACAAAACTTTCAGCGCCAGCAAAAAAAATTGAAACACCTCAGCACCCGGATGTTTAATGCCTCCTCACTGATCCTGTCGCAAAAAACCCCTTTTGAATATATTGCCGGCACCGAGTTTTGCAAGATTCGCTATTACGCTTCACCCGAGAAAAAGTATAAGGAGCCTCTGGTTTTCATCGCACCCTTGGCGATTAATATGGATATCTATGATCTGTATCCTTATCGCTCTCTGGTCAAGCATTTTCAGCATAGCGGTTTTGATGTCTATCTGGTGGAATGGAAACGCTTTAACTTTAAGCACCGCCACCTGAATTTTTTATCTTTTATTGATGCAGCCATTCCTCAATCCATTGAAACCATCTGCAAGCATTCGGGCAGTCAGTTCATTTCCCTGCACGGCTGGAGTATGGCTGGGGTGTTTGTCACGCTCTATACAGCCCTGCATTCACCTGAACATGTCAAAAATCTGATCGTGGTTGGCAGCCCTATCGACAGTTATGCGTCAGGACGTGTCGGCAAACTTTTTTCTACAACCAATAAACTGATTTCTAAAAATAAAAATCTGCAACAGGCCATTCATCAAGGACTGATCCCGAAGCAATATATTCATACGCCGGGTATTATAAATGCCTTGGGCTTTAAATTACTCGATCCGATTGGCTGGCTTAAAAGCCAGAAGCAGTTTTTGCTGAATCTGGACCATGTCGAAGATGTCTATGAACATGCCACTATGGGGAATTTCCTGAATAAGATGATTGATTATCCAGGCGGGATTAATCAGGACATGGTGCTGCACTTGTGGCTGCAAAATCCTTTAAAACAGGGTTCTATCACTTTAGATGGTCGTGTCGTTGATCTTAAAAATATTAGCTGTTCTCTCTTGGTGGGTGCAGGTCAAACCGATCAAATTGTCACAGAACAGTCAGCTAAGCCTTTGATGGAATTGACAAGTAGCCAAGATAAGACGTTTACTCTTATACCGGGTGGCCATCTTGGACTAATGTCGAACCAGAAAACGGCAAATACATTCTGGCCCAAAATGACGACCTGGCTGGTGCAGCGCTCTACACGGCTTGATGCTTAAAGCAGATTTCTCGCACCAGAAAAATATTAAAAATTATCAATAGATTTAAACATATTCAGAGGGTATAGCATGATTCAGTCAGTGGCATTTATCGGCTTAGGTGCAATGGGTTTTCGTATGGCTGCACATTTGCCCAAGCATTTTGATACGGTCTATGTCTGGAACCGCAGCTTTAACAAGGCTGAAGAGCATGCTGCCGAATATGGCACCCAAGCCGTCACACTGGAACAGGCCGTACAGGCAGATGTGATTTTTTCTTGCCTGCCCACCAGCGCTGATGTAGAACAACTTCTGGAAAATTTACCGCTTAAATCCGGTTCAGTCTGGGTCGACTGCACCAGTGGTGTACCAGATTCTGCCCAAAAACTGGCAGTACAACTGGCTGAACATGGGGTAATCTTTCTGGATGCACCGGTCAGCGGTCAAACCATTGGCGCTGAAAATGGCACGTTAACTGTGATGGTGGGCGGTAATACAGAGGGTTATGAAAAAGCCCTTCCTGCGATGCAGGCTTTTGGCAAACTGATCAAGCATGTCGGTGAATCTGGCGCGGGTTTTGCAGTGAAGGCCGTAAATAATATGTTAATGGCTGTAAACCTGTGTGCTGTCGCAGAAGGCTTTACTACACTGAAAGCGCATGGGGTAAACCTGCATGAAGCACTGGATTGTATTAATGCCTCCAGTGGTAAAAGCATGGTGACCGAAACCGTATTGCCACAGCGTATTTTAAACCGCAGTTTTCCTGTAACCTTTGCCCTGCCACTCTTGGCCAAAGATACAGGTATTGCAATCGACCTTGCACGTGAGGCCAAACTTTCTGCGCCTGTGCTCTCTTTAACCCAGAATCTGATTCAGGTGGCCAGCAATCTGTCGGATAAAAACATTGATTTTTCCAGTGCTGTGAAAATGTATGAATCATGGAGTAATATTACCATCGAGTAATATCTCGCCATTGAATAATGATAACGAAACCTCATATTGTGACTATTAGGCAGGCACATATAAGTGGATAACCCAGAGGAAACTCTCATGAAGAAATTTTCTGTTGCAGCATTAATTGGCTTTGCAACTTTGTTCGGGGCTTCAACATCGGTTCTTGCATCTGAACAAGAGTGCAAAAAATTAAAAAATGATCATGACGTGATTTATGCGTCTAAAGGTTTCTGTTTCAAAGATCCTGAAGCAAAAGCCAAGTTTGGTAATGACAATTGCTATACAACCAAGCCAAAATTCTCGGAAAAAGAGCAACAACGTCTTGACGCGATCAAAGATCGTCAGAAAGAATTGAACTGTAAATAATTCAGTTTAATGACGCTCAAGGAATGTACTTATGACTTATGATGATCAGAATATTTTTGCACGAATTCTACGCGGTGAACTTCCTGCGATAAAAGTGTATGAAGATGACCAGGTTCTTGCATTTATGGACATCATGCCTCAGGCAGAAGGTCATACTCTGGTGGTTCCGAAAACTCCGGCGATCACTTTACTGGATCTACCACCTGAAGCTGCAGCCTATACGATTCAGATCGTACAGAAAGTTGCAAAAGCCATTGAAAAAGGTTTAGGTGTGGACGGTATCGTGCTGATGCAATTATCAGGGGCCGCAGCGGGTCAGACCGTACCACACGTACATTTCCATCTGGTTCCTACCTCTTTGCACAATCTGGGCAAACATGCAGCACAAATGGGCGACCAGGAAAAAATTAAAGCGCTGGCTGAGAAAATTAAAGCTGCCCTTTAAGCTATTCTTAATACCTAAAAATGGAGCCTCGGCTCCATTTTTTATGTCTAATGTATTTCACTCTTGATTAAGCCAATAAAATATCAGTAAAAGTCACCTAGCCTATTTTTAAGTTTTGCAGCAAATACCGAGCTTAGCTGTATTTGCATCAATCCTGCTTACCCCACTCATAATCCTATAAAAAATAAGACAATGATTGTCTTTAATATTTCTGAAATATTTCCTTAATCATATTGACTTATTTGTAATGAATACTTGGCACCAATAGAGCAGTAGATGTTTCAAAACAATACTGAAACTTGTTTTTAAGACGATGAATAAAAAAGTCTTTATTGGAGCAACACATGAAAAAAACGTTATCTGCATTAGCAATCGGGGCAACAATTTTAACACCAGTGATGGCAGCTGCTGCTGATGTTAAAGTGTATGGTCGTGCACACGTTTCTTTAGATTATCTGGATGATGGCCAGGATTATAACGAAGTAGGTCTTTCTTCAAACTCTTCACGCCTAGGCTTTAAAGCTGAACAAAAACTAGAAAATGGTATGACCGTATTTGGTCAAATCGAACAGGAAATTAACTTTGCGAGTGGTTCTGCAAATGATGATGTTGAATTTGCAACTCGCGATACTTTTGTTGGTTTAAAAGGTGATTTTGGTCAAGCGCGTATCGGCCGTTTTGACAGCCCATTCAAAGTAGCACGTGGCCCGGTCAACTTCTTTGGTGATATGGTCGGTGATGTTCGTAACGTCACACGTGCTGGCAACTTGCGTTTTGATGAACGTAATAACAATACCATTGAATATAAATCACCTAAGTTTGGCGGTGGCTTTAATGTTTTAGCAGCACTTTCTTTACACGAAGGTAATAGCCCTGATAGCGTATCAACGTCTTCACCAAAAACTACTGTAATTGAAACTGTGAATGGTCCAGTAACAGTAGTCGTACCGGGAACCACAACTACTACCAATAAAGATAATCGCGATGATAAAGCATACGACCTCGCTTTAACCTATAAAGAAGGTAAAGTTGATTTTGCTGCTGCCTATGAACATTATGAAGAAGATGCAGGTCGTGGCGAACGCGATGGTTTCCGTATTGCTGGTGCTTACAAAATCACACCTGAGTTCAACCTGGGTGGTTTATACCAATTCCTTCAACATGATAATTCTGAAGCAAACCCAGATGCACAAGTATTTGGTGTAGCAGCTGACTATAAATTTGCACCAAAAACATATCTACGTGGTCAAGTGTTCCACCGTGATGTAGATGCAGATGATGCGAATGCAACATTATTGGCACTTGGTGTTGAACACCGTTTAGACAAAACAGTACGTGTATATGCAAACCTGGCAACTGTACTAAATGATGAGAATTCAAATGTTACACCATGGGCACAAGCGCGTACAAACAACGTAGGCGGTACACGCGGTGAAGATGCAACCGGTCTTTCTCTAGGCATGCGTTACGACTTCTAAGACCAGTCTCCCTCACAAAGCTTAAAAAGAACATGCCTCCAGCATGTTCTTTTTTTGGCTTGTTTTTTATCAAAATAAATAAGATGAGAAAGATTGTGACACTGATATTCAACCATTATAAAACCAACCAAAATAGTTTGATTAATTTTATTCAATCTTTTAAAACCAAGCATTTTAATCAGGTTTAAAAATAGAAGAATATTATTCCAACTAAAATAATCTACATTCAAATATATAAATATAAGCATTTTAGTCGGATTTAAAAACTAATAAAATTACATAAAATAATAAAAAATATTTAGAATAAATTTTAACTCATATAAATATATATTTATTATTTTCAAATACTTATAAATATATATTTATTTAAATTGTATCGTCTATTTATTTTTTAGTTACAATAGATTAATAATATACAACAAGTCATATAACAGGCTTAGTCGAATGAGCTTAGTTCCCAAAAATCTAAACCAGAGAGTGGTTAGAGAAATAACCGCTATTTTAATTATCAAGGTTATTTTACTCATGATAATTAAAAACATCTGGTTTGATGCGCCTACGATTCCTAAAAATTTTGATAACCAAGTCGCCGAGCGTATCGCCGGTAATCCTTCCCAAATCCAGGAGACACGTTGATGATTTCTGAAAGCGTGGTCGATCTCTCGCGGTTCCAGTTCGCCATGACCGCGATGTATCACTTTATTTTTGTTCCACTGACGCTAGGTCTGGCATTTCTGCTTGCCATTATGGAAACCACCTATGTGATTTCCGGCAAAGAAATCTATAAAGACATGACCAAGTTCTGGGGAAAACTGTTTGGTATTAACTTTGCCTTAGGGGTAACCACCGGCCTGACCATGGAGTTCCAGTTCGGAACCAACTGGGCTTATTACTCGCATTATGTCGGTGATATTTTCGGTGCACCGCTGGCGATTGAAGGTTTGATGGCCTTCTTCCTTGAATCGACGTTTATTGGCTTGTTCTTCTTTGGTTGGGATCGCCTGTCCAAAGTACAACATCTGGCAGTGACCTGGCTGGTAGCTTTAGGTTCGAACATGTCTGCGCTGTGGATTCTGATCGCCAATGGCTGGATGCAAAACCCGGTTGGTTCTGTATTCAACTACGAAACCATGCGTATGGAAATGGTGGACTTTGCTGCACTGATTTTTAACCCGGTCGCTCAGGTTAAATTTGTGCATACCGTATCTGCCGGTTATGTCACAGGTGCTATTTTTGTACTGGCCATTTCAAGTTATTACATGCTGAAAAAACGTGACTTGCCGTTTGCACGCCGTTCTTTTGCCATTGCAGCCATCTTCGGGCTTGCCTCTACACTTTCGGTGATTTTACTGGGTGATGAATCAGGTTATGAGCTGGGCGATGTACAGAAAACCAAACTGGCAGCAATTGAAGCAGAATGGGATACCCACCCTGCACCTGCACCATTTACTTTGTTTGGTATTCCGAATAAGGAAACTATGACTACAGATTATGCAGTGAAAATTCCTTATGTGATGGGTCTGATCGCTACACGTTCTACGACTGAACAAGTCACGGGTATTAAAGACCTGCTGGTTCAGCACGAAGCGCGTATCCGTAATGGCATGGTGGCCTATTCACAACTGGAAAAATTACGTGCTGGTGATCAGTCTCCAGAACTGAAAACCGCTTTTGAAGAAAGCCAAAAAGACTTAGGCTACGGTCTACTTCTGAAAAAATACACGCCAAATGTCGTTGATGCCTCTGATGAGCAAATCAAAGCAGCTGCTAAAGACACTATTCCACACGTACCAAGCCTGTTCTGGGCCTTCCGTGCCATGGTGGCTTCCGGCTTCCTGATGTTGCTTCTATTTGCACTGGCAACTTTTGCGGTAGCAAAACGTAATGCTGAAAACAAACCATGGTTATTGAAATTTGCATTATTTGCACTTCCTCTGCCTTGGGTTGCTGCGCAAACTGGCTGGTATGTGGCAGAAGTAGGTCGTCAACCTTGGACCATTGGTGAGGTATTACCGACGCATCTTTCAGCATCAAGCTTAAGTACAGGTGATGTCTGGGGTTCAATCCTTGCATTGGCAGCATTCTATACCGTGTTACTGATTATCGAGATGTATCTGATGATCAAGTTCTCACGTCTTGGCCCAAGCTCACTGCATACCGGTAAATACCATTTTGAAAAGCTTGCAGCTGCAGAGAAGGCAAATGAGGAGACTCACGCATGATCGAATATGAATTATTAAAAATCATTTGGTGGGTGCTGGTCGGCGTATTGCTGATTGGCTTTGCCCTCACCGATGGCTTCGATATGGGCTCCATGGCGATCATGCCATTTGTGGGAAAAAATGATAGCGAGCGCCGTGCAGCGATCAATACCATTGCTCCGCATTGGGACGGTAACCAAGTCTGGTTTATTACTGCCGGCGGTGCTTTGTTCGCTGCCTGGCCAATGGTCTATGCAACCGCCTTCTCTGGCATGTACTGGGCACTGTTGCTGGTACTGTTTGCCCTATTCCTGCGTCCGGTCGGTTTTGACTATCGCTCAAAATTGGAAAATACCAAATGGCGCAATTCATGGGACTGGGGTCTAGCCATTGGTGGTGCAGTGCCTGCATTGGTCTTCGGTGTGGCATTCGGCAACATGTTCCTGGGTGTACCATTTACTTTAGATGAAACTGTACGTTCTACTTATACTGGTAGCTTCTTTGCCCTGCTGAATCCGTTTGCGATTGTCTGTGGTCTGGTCAGTTTATCGATGCTGTGTGCACATGGTGGTGCATGGTTAATGCTGCGTACTGATGGTGACCTACGCCAACGTTCTGCCAAAGCAACACAAATCATGGGTCTGGTTTATCTGGTTACCTTCCTGGCTGCAGGCGCTTGGCTGTACTTTGGTGGTATTCAAGGTTATACACTGGTTACACCTTTTGATACCAATGGTGTTGCCAACCCGCTCGCCAAAGAAGTGCTGACCAATGCCAATCCAGGCTGGATGAATAACTACTCGACTTATCCAATCACGATGGCAGCGCCTATTGCCGGCATTTTGGGCGGTTTGATCATTGTACTGGCAGCAGGTAAAAATAAAGCAGGCTTGAGCTTCCTGGGTTCATCTCTGGCAGTTATCGGTGCAATTCTGACTGCTGGTTTCGCCCTATTCCCTTTCCTGATGCCTTCAAGCATTAACCCGGTTGCAAGTCTGACCATGTGGGATGCGGTATCTAGTAAAAATACCTTAACCGTTATGACCGTTGCTGCCTGTATCTTTGTTCCACTGATCC
Organism: Acinetobacter lwoffii; assembly: GCF_024129715.1. Taxonomy (GTDB): domain Bacteria; phylum Pseudomonadota; class Gammaproteobacteria; order Pseudomonadales; family Moraxellaceae; genus Acinetobacter; species Acinetobacter lwoffii_U. The sequence continues at coordinate 17,734 of NZ_JAMXXM010000021.1, read as the reverse complement.
TGATCTATACCACTTGGTGTTATTACAAGATGTGGGGCGTGATTACCAACAAACACATTGAAGATAATTCACACAGCCTGTACTAAGAGCTGTGTTCTAAGGAGACAAGATTATGTGGTATTTTGCCTGGATTCTGGGTGTACTGATGGCGTGTTTTGCCAGTGTGATTGCTGCCATTTACATGGAACAACACCAAGACCTGGATGAGGAATAAAACATGACCGAAGCTGCGCTTGAGAAAACCGTTGTAGACAAGAAACCAAACAAATTTGCGATGATGATTTCCTGCCTCCTGGCTTTTCCTCTCGCAGCAGTGTTATTGGTTCATCCTTCTGCAATGCTGGATGCCAATGGTGAATATAGCCATAGTGCCATGATGTATATCATGATTGGTATTTCTGGAGGCTTTGTCCATGGTGTTGGCTTTATGCCGCGCCACTGGTTCTGGAAATGGTTGTTTAGCCCTTTCCTAGCATGGCCTTTAATGATCTGGGGTTATTACACCTGGTTTCTCAGTTAAAGTATGAAATTAAAAAGCCCTCATTTGAGGGCTTTTTAATTTCATACGAATTCTAAAATATTCTTCTTTTTTCTTCTGGCCAAAACAGGATTTTTAAAACAACTTATTTTAAGTATATAAAAAGCCGGAACCAGTCCGACTTTTAGAATGATTTATCGATGGGTATGAATCGACATCACAATGCCCATCCCGGCCAGCATGGAAATCACTGCCGTTCCACCATAACTCATGAGCGGTAATGGATCTCCAGTTACAGGTAAAATCCCGCTCACCATGCCTGAGTTTAAAAATACAAAGAAGAAGAAAGTCAGTCCCATGGCTCCAGCATATAAACGGCCAAAGTTATGAAAGCTGTTTAAACCAATCATCAGACAGCGAATAATAATGGCAGTGAATAAACTAAACAGCAGGAAAACACCGATAAAACCGAATTCTTCGGCATAAGTCGACATAATAAAGTCAGTATGATGTTCAGGCAGATAACCTAAATGTGATTGGGTACCTTCGGTATAGCCTTTGCCCGTGGAACCACCTGAACCAATCGCAATTTTGGACTGGATGATATTCCAGCCTGCACCCAAGGCATCCGATTCCGGATCAAATAACGTGGTAATACGTTTTTTTTGATACTCTTGTAATACAAACATCCATGCAGCCGGAGCTGCCACGGCTACTGCAGCGGCTGCACCACCAATCAGACGCCACGACATCCCACTTAAAAATAGAACAAAAATACCGGGAATCACCAAGCCAATGTTCAAGTCAGGCTGAAGCGCCACCAAAACAAATGGTACGCCCAATAAAATCAGAGCCCCCACAATATGCAAAAATTTGGGAGGAAACGGCTTACGTGCAAAATACCATGCCATCATCAAAGGCATCGCAAATTTCATCACCTCACTCGGTTGCATGCTTCCTACCCCCGGCAAGGTAATCCAGCGGGTTGCACCCAAGCGTTTTTCACCAATCACAAAGACCAGAAGCAGCATGAAGATCCCGAAGGCATACAGGTATGGACTAATCGCCTGATAGACTTTCGGTGGAATCTGCGCACAGATAAACAGCAGCACAAAACCAATTCCAAAACTGATCGCCTGACGCACCACCATGCCAGAGTCTTCGGATGTCGCGCTATACACCACCATTAAACCCAGGATTGCATTGAGAACTAGAAAGCACAATAACCAGGGATCAAGGTGCAACTTGGTCCATCGAGATGAATCTTGCGGGTTAATACTACGTCCATCACGCAAAGAGTGACGTAAAAACCGATACTGCTGTGAAGGTATCATTGGCCAAAAGGTGAAAAAGAATGATGGCAAAATTATAAGTGAAAGCTATAGCGAATAGATCGCTATAGCCAGATTTATTCTGCTTTTATTTAAATATTATTTGAATATATTTTTAAGCCTGAGCCTGTAAAATCAGTTTGGCCAGTTCCAGATCGTCCGGATAGGTAATTTTAATATTATCGGAACGCCCTTGTACTACACTCACCTGTTCGCCGATATGTTCCAGCGCACTGGCTTCATCAGTAATCGTAGCACCATCTTGCAAAGCCTGCTCAATCGCCCGTTTCAACACACCTAGCTTGGCCATTTGTGGTGTTTGTGCCTGCCATAGCATTGAGCGATCCACTGTTTCCTCAATATCAAAATTGGTTACTACACGCTTAAGTGTATCTCTTACTGGAATCGCCAGAATCGCAGCCTGATCATTTGTAATCGCCGTATTGACTAACTGTTGCAGACAATCCAGACCGACACAGGGACGCGCCGCGTCATGTACCAGCACCCACTCATCTTCAGAAGCGATTTGAGATAAATACGTGAGTGCATTTAACACGGAATTCACCCGCTCGGCACCGCCCAGACAGAAATGGGCTTTCTCTTGACTGGAAAATGGCAGCATTTTTGCGACGTTGTCCTGTTCACCAATCGCCAGGACATAACCCGCCAAAGGCAGTTGATTCAGACGAGCCACCGTATGTTCAAGAACAGTTCGCTCTTGAATCATCTGATATTGTTTCAGTTCTGTTTTGGAGAAACGGCTACCGGAACCTGCAGCTGGAAGAATGACCCAAAGTTTAGGGTGTGGTTGGTGCTTCGGCTGACTCATTGGTTCGCAGGTCTACTTTAGAATTAGGATTAAGATAGATCGGTTTATATTGAGTACTGATCGTGCTCATTTGAATAAAAGTTTCGCGTGGCTTAATCAGACCAAGATCTAAACGCGCATGTTCTTCGATGGCTTCAATACCATTCTTCAAATCATAAACTTCTGCCGCCAGAACGCGATTACGCTCTTTCAGCTCATCATTCAATTCCATCTGTTGCTGGATTTTCTGGGTCAGTTGCTGATGATCATGATAACCACCTTCACCAAACCAGTATAAATATTGAAACCCTGCGATCAAAATGATCGCAAGGCCCAACAGTACTTTACTCGCAGTCGAGTCGAATACATTTAACATTGACATAAGTCGCTTAGTTCAAACCTTTGAACTCAGCTTTACCGCGATATGCAGCATTAGTCAATTCTTCAATACGAAGTAATTGATTATATTTCGCTACACGGTCAGAACGGCAAAGTGAACCAGTCTTGATTTGACCCGCTGCTGTACCTACTGCAAGATCAGCAATCGTTGAATCTTCCGTTTCACCTGAACGGTGTGAAATTACAGTAGAGTAACCATTCTCTTTCGCAAGGTAGATGGCATCTAAAGTTTCAGTCAAGGTACCGATCTGGTTGTATTTGATCAGAATCGAGTTACCCACTTTTTCGTTGATACCACGTTGCAGAATTTTCGGGTTCGTTACGAACAAGTCGTCACCAACCAACTGGATCTTGTCGCCAAGAATAGAAGTCAGGTAAGACCAGCCTTCCCAGTCAGATTCGTCCAGACCATCTTCAATCGAGATAATTGGGTACTGGTTTACAAGACCTGCTAAATAGTCAGAGAACTGGTTGCTTGTGAACGCTTTGTTGCCTTCGCCCGCAAGAATGTACTGACCATTTTTGTAGAATTCTGAAGATGCACAATCCAGCGCAAGCATGATGTCAGAACCTGCTTTGTAGCCAGTTTGACCAATTGCTTCAAGAATAACCGTAATTGCTTCTTCGTTTGAACGTAAGTTCGGTGCAAAACCACCTTCATCACCTACCGCAGTGTTTAAACCTTTTTTGTTTAATACTGATTTAAGTGAATGGAAAATTTCAGCACCGGCACGTAGCGCTTCAGAGAATGAAGTGAAGCCTACTGGCTCAATCATGAATTCTTGAATATCGACGTTGTTGTCTGCATGTGAACCACCATTGATGATGTTCATCATTGGTACAGGCATGGTCAAAATCGTTTGACCGCGAAGATCTGCGATGTATTGGAAAAGAGGAATTTTCTTTTCTTCAGCAGCAGCGCGCGCAGCAGCCAAAGACACTGCCAAAGTTGCGTTTGCACCTAATTTTTCTTTGTTTTCAGTACCGTCAAGCGCGATCATCGTGTTATCGATGTCTTTTTGTTCGAATACTGATTTACCGACCAAAGCGTCACGGATTAACGTATTGACGTTATTTACCGCAGTTTTAACGCCTTTACCTAAGTAACGCGCTTTATCGCCATCACGAAGTTCTAAAGCTTCACGAGAACCAGTTGAAGCACCAGATGGTGCACATGCACGGCCAACTACGCCAGATGCTAAGATTACGTCTGCTTCGATGGTAGGGTTACCACGAGAGTCCAAAATTTCACGTGCACGAATGTCAACGATTTGGCTCATGAACTATTCCTCAGTTGATTAATATGAGCTGCCTATACGGCAGCGCAAGAGTGATAAACTCAGTGTGTATCTAACTTTTCGAAACCTTTAACCAAGGTATCCAATTCTTTTAGCTGTGCCAGGAACGGCTCAAGCTGAGACATGCGCAGCGCACATGGACCATCACACATGGCTTTTTCCGGATCTGGATGTGCTTCCAAGAACAAGCCTGCAAGACCCGTTGCCATACCCGCACGTGCAAGCGTTGTAATTTGCGCACGACGACCACCGGCAGAATCTGCACGGCCGCCTGGGGTTTGTAAGGCATGGGTTACATCAAAGAACACCGGGACATTCATTTCTTTCATGATGTCGAAGCCCAGCATGTCTACAACCAGATTGTTATAGCCAAATGCCGAACCGCGTTCACAAATGATCAGCTTGTCATTTCCGGCTTCCAGACACTTATGCAAAATATGACGCATTTCGTGTGGAGCCAGGAACTGGGCTTTTTTGATGTTGATGATCGCATCGGTTTTTGCCATTGCTTCAACAAGATCCGTCTGACGGCTTAAGAAAGCTGGCAATTGAATAATGTCTGCCACTTCTGCAACAGGAGCCGCTTGGTACGGCTCATGCACATCGGTGATGATCGGTACATTAAAGTGTTTTTTAATGTCAGCTAACCACTCGAGACCTTTTTCCAGGCCAGGCCCACGGAAAGAGTTCAGGCTTGAACGGTTGGCTTTATCAAAGCTGGCTTTGAACACATAAGGAATGCCCAAACGTGTGCAGATATCGACATAAGTCTCTGCGATTTCAAAAGCCAGGTCTTTAGATTCAAGTACATTCATTCCGCCGAATAATACAAATGGCAAATGATTTGCCATTTGTATATCGCCCAAACGTACAATTTCTTGTGGTTTTAATTGCGACATTTAAACTTCCCTAGTTGTGTCCTACGCACCGATTATTTGGTTTTTTGGTACTGCTTTTTCGCAGCATCAATGAAACCGGCAAACAATGGGTGACCATCGCGTGGCGAGCTGGTAAATTCCGGGTGGAATTGTACTGCAATAAACCAAGGATGTGCAGGAATTTCAACAGTTTCTACCAAATGCTGTACCGGAGAATAACCAGAAATCTTCATGCCTTTTTCTTCCAGCACTGGGATATAACGGTTGTTCATCTCGTAACGGTGACGATGGCGCTCGATGATTTCTTCAGAACCATAAACTTCTGCAGTTTTAGTCCCTGCAACCAGTTCAGATTTTTGCGCGCCAAGACGCATCGTACCACCCAGATCAGAATCAGCAGAACGTTGCTGAACTTCACCACGCTCATCTAACCATTCAGTAATTAAACCAATCAATGGAGATTTCGTTGAACGGTTAAATTCAGTCGAAGTCGCATCTGCAATACCAGCAACATTACGTGCGTATTCGATCACAGCCAACTGCATACCCAAGCAAATACCGAGGAACGGCACACCGTTCTCACGTGCGAACTGAATCGCCTTCATTTTGCCTTCAGTACCGCGCTCACCAAAACCGCCAGGAACCAGAATCGCATCAGCATCTTTCAATACTTCTGCTACATCTTGGCTTTCAAGCTCTTCAGCGTTTACGTAGTCAATCTGAACTTTCACACGGTTTTGAATACCCGCATGTAGAAGTGCTTCGTTGACAGATTTGTAAGCATCTGGAAGTTCAACGTATTTACCAACCATTGCAACACGTACGGTGTATTCAGGATTCAGCAGTGCTTCTACAACGTTATCCCAATCTGTTAAGTCAGCTTCAGGAAGATCGTTATAACCAAAACGTTCACAAATTAAATCGTCAACATTTTGTTCGTAGAATGTACGTGGAATCTGGTAGATCGAACGTGCGTCTTTACATACCACAACGGCACGTGCTTCAACGTTGGTAAATAATGCAATCTTACGCGTCGTATCTGCATCTACATCGTATTCTGTACGGCAGATGAGAATGTCTGGCTGAATACCAATCGACAGGAGTTCTTTAACAGAGTGCTGTGTTGGTTTGGTTTTTAATTCTGCTGCAGACTTAATGTATGGGAGTAACGTTAAGTGCATTAACATGGTACGTTTATGACCAAGTTCAACCATTAACTGACGTACAGATTCCATGAATGGGAGAGATTCAATGTCACCTACAGTACCGCCGATCTCTACGATCGCAACGTCATAACCTTCGCCTGCACGAAGTACACGCTCTTTGATATTGTCAGTAATGTGTGGAATAACTTGCACAGTACCACCCAGGTAGTCACCACGGCGTTCTTTGTTCAGAACATCCTGGTAAACACGGCCTGATGTGAAATTATTCAGTTTGGTCATTTTCGCACGACGCAAGAAACGTTCGTAGTAACCCAAGTCTAAGTCTGTTTCAGCACCATCTTCTGTAACAAAAACTTCACCATGCTGGAATGGGCTCATTGTCCCTGGATCGACATTAATGTATGGATCCATTTTTACCATGGTCACTTTTAAACCACGAGCTTCTAAAAGTGCAGCAACAGAAGCAGCTGAAATACCTTTACCTAGTGATGAAACTACACCACCAGTAACGAAAATAAAATGGGTCATTGGGTTTCTCGTACAATCGAGCCTAAATCGGCCTGCAATGTTGCGCAATTTTACTTTACCTTGTACCTAGAAAGCAAAGTCAATCCGCATCAATTCAAAGAACAATAAACAATTGACTATTCTAACAGCAATTCCTATAAAAAATTACAGTAAGTTCATATGATTTCTATCTTGCATTTTGCTGCTATAATAGTGTATCCACTCCACACTTTTATGTTTGATGCAATGATGATGAAGAAACTTTTAATCTCCACCCTAATCCTGACTGGCCTGACATTAACTGCGTGTGTAAAAAAAGAAGCACCAAAAGAAGAAGAGCAAGTAGAAGTTACTCCAGCATCTGAAATCTCGACTCCAGAACCAACGCAATTTGAACCGCTTGAACCTGTAGAGCCAGCGGCAATTGAAGAGGAAGTAGCGCCAACGGTTGAAATTCAACGTGAGCAAACTGAAAACACCACGACTGAAATCCGTCGTGAAATCAAAAAACCAGAAACTACTGAGCCGGCACCAGTGCCTGAAACCCGCGAAGAACCTGCGTCAAAGCCTGCTGCGACCACATCTAAAACCAATTCAAATCCAGAAAACAAGTCTGAGGATGATGCGGTTGCTGACGCAATTGCCGCAGCGATGCCAGCACTTGACTAATTACAGTATCATTCATCAAAAAACCCAGCAGATGCTGGGTTTTTTATTGGAACTTTTTAAGCGGATACTGTTGCCGGTGCACGAGATAAGTGAATCAAATAGTCTGCCATTAGTCGGGTAGCCCAAGATTCGGTTTGCATCAAGCCCTGATAAAAGCCGCAATGACTGCCTTTTTTGGTGGTAATCACCATAATATTAGACATCGCCCGAATTTTTTCTTTATAAGGTTCTAAATTTCGGATGTGACAAACCGGATCATCCTCCGCATTTAAAATCATCAGTGGGATTTTGACACTTTCAAACACATAAATCGGATTGGTTGCCTGAGTATAACTGGCATAATCCGCAAATCCGGCCAGTTCAAAATAGAGTTTTTCAAATTCGGACAGATCTTTAACTTCTAATAACTGTTTCCAGCTTGGGCAGACCTGCCAGGTTTCTTGATAAGGATGAATAAAGCGCTTAATCAGTTTTTTGGCCATGACTTTACTGTAAAACGGATGCACATTGGCAAAACCGGTTTCAGTGTTATAGCCAGGGCATAAGGCAAAAGCCGCTTTGAGTGGGGTTTGTTCACCTTCTTCGCCCAGATAACGCACTAACAATCCCGTACCCGCAGAAGATCCAACCCCATAGAGATCGGACTGAGGAAATCTGTCCTGTATATACAAGAGCTGCTCACGCAAATCCTGAGTTGAACCAAACAGGTTCATTTTAGGCACAGGCATGGGTAAGTCTGCATGACCACGGCGTAAACACAATGCCACACGCCAACCGGTATGTTTATGCAGATCACGAACCAGTTCACGCATCGATTCAGGAGAACCGGTTATCGTATGCAATAAAACAATGGTAGGGGTATTTGCAGGAAGATCCAGTCCATACCAGGCAATACCGGTAATTCCGCCATCTGACATTTTCAGCTGTTCAAGCGCGTCATATTTCAGCTTAATGGTACGTTTTTTAATTAAATCGAAATATAGAATATGTGCGTGTGCATTAGCTAACCACGGCGTAGGGCGATATTTTTGTTGCAGCTGCGGTAAGCGTTCAATGAGTCCCGAAAATACACCATTCGGATTGTAATACAGGGTCGGCTCGTCTGCTCCGCTGAAACGATCCAGATATTCACTGGAAAGCTGACCCAATTTTTTAAGCAACATTTTCATCTGTCATCCCCCTCTAGTTGTACTAGCTGTGATTTACAAATTTCATGCCGACTTGAATCAATAGTTCGAATTAAGTTTTAGCTTGGAATGATTGCATCCGCTGGCCCATCTGTACAGCCAAGGCCTCAAGTCCGGACTTAGGTCGAATCATGACTTCAAAATCAATCATCTGACCCTCTTCATTAAACTGAATCATGTCAACTCCCTTTAGTTTTTTATCGCCCACATTGGCAGAAAACTCAAGTACGACATTGTTACCATCTTCACTTATAAATTCACGGTGATAAGTGAAGTTTTCAAAGACTTGAATGACATTGGTCAAAATAAAAAATACCAACTGTTTTCCAGGATAAGGCTGAAAAGCCACAGGCGAACGAAATACCACTTCTTCAGCAAGCAGCTCATTCAAGATCGACATATCACGGCTTTCTAGCATCTCATGCCAGCGTGCAATGGATTTTTTGGTATTTTCGATGGTCATTTTGAATTCCTTTTTTGTTATTAAAAAATTAATCTCCCTCACCCCAGCCCTCTCTTGCACTTCGTTTAAAGCAGTACTTTAAACTCGTTCAGGGAGAGGAAGATAACACTTTTTATACCGATTTATCCCTCTCCTTTTAGGAAAGGGTCAGGGAGAGGTTAATAAAGTTTGGCTTTTTAAATTAAATCACCGCCGCCAATTCAGCACCCTGACGGATGGCACGTTTGGCATCCAGCTCACCTGCTTCTTTCGCCCCACCAATCAGATGCACATTTTTACCCGCCGCTTTTAGCTCATCAAACATGGCGGTATAAGATTCCTGACCAGCGCAAATGATCACGTGATCGACTTCTAGTACCGCAGGTTTGTCATTTACGATTATATGTAAGCCCTGATCATCAATTTTTTCATAATTGGCGCCCGCAATCATTTTTACATCACGGTGTTTTAAACCAGTACGATGAATCCAGCCTGTGGTTTTACCCAAACTTGCGCCGACTGAAGCGGCTTTACGTTGCAATAAATAAATTTCACGTTGCGGTTTTTCTACATTTGCAGCTTTTAAGCCACCGACATTTTCATAGTCAGTATCAATACCCCATTCATCATAGAATTTTTCCGGATTGATACTGCCACTTTCTCCTTCATGACTCAGGAATTCGGCTGTATCAAAGCCAATACCACCTGCACCAATAATGGCAACTCGCTGACCCACTGGCTTACGTTCTTTCAAAACGTCCAGATAAGACAATACTTTTGCATGATCAATGCCTGGAATCTCAAGCTGACGCGGTGTCACGCCTGTTGCCACCACAATGTCATCAAAGTTTGACTGAGCCAGCTCTTCCAGACTCGCCTTATGATTCAGTTGCAATTTGATACGTGGCTGTAATTCAATCTGGCGTTTGAAATAACGCAAGGTTTCATAAAACTCTTCCTTGCCTGGAATAGTCTTGGCAATATTAAACTGTCCACCAATCTGAGCAGCGGCTTCAAATACCGTCACCTGATGACCGCGATTTGCCGCATATACAGCAAAACTTAAACCTGCAGGACCTGCACCAATCACGGCAATATTTTTTGCCACATTGGTTTCTTTAAAAATGAGCTCTGTTTCATAGCAGGCACGTGGATTGACCAGACAGGTGGCAATTTTCATTGAGAAAATATGATCCAGACAGGCCTGATTACAACCGATACAGGTATTGATCTCATCGCTACGACCCTGCTCCGCTTTCAAGACAAACTCAGAGTCTGCCAGCATTGGGCGGGCCATGGAAATCATATCAGCATCACCAGATGCCAATACATATTCAGCCATTTCCGGAGTATTAATACGGTTTGAAGTGATTAAAGGAATCTTCACCTGACCTTTCAGCTTACGCGTGACCCAAGTGAAGGCTGCACGTGGCACTTTGGTGGCAATCGTCGGAATACGCGCTTCATGCCAGCCAATGCCAGTATTGATAATGGTCGCACCGGCTTTTTCAATTTCTTTGGCCAACTGGATGACTTCTTCCAGAGTTGAACCGCCTTCGACCAGATCCAGCATAGATAGGCGATAAATAATGATAAAGTTCTCACCGACCATTTCACGGGTACGGCGTACGATTTCAATCGGGAAACGGATGCGGTTTGCATAGCTTCCACCCCACTCATCATCACGATGGTTGGTACGCGCGGCAATAAACTCATTAATCAGATAGCCTTCCGAGCCCATGATTTCTACACCGTCATAACCGGCATATTTAGCCAGCTTGGCACAATTGGCAAAATCATCAATGGTTTGTTGCACTTCAGCCGAAGTTAAAGCATGGGGTTTGACTGGATTGATCGGTGCCTGAATTGGGGATGGCGCGACATTTTCGGCCTGATAAGAATAACGCCCGGTATGTAAAATCTGCATGGCAATTTTCCCGCCCGCCTCATGTACGGCCTGGGTAATCACCTTATGCTTTTCAGCTTCTTCAAGAGTGTCAAGTTTGGAACCACCATGAAACGTCACCCCATCATCATTTGGAGAAATCCCGCCGGTGACGATTAAAGCGACTCCACCTTTGGCACGCTCTGCATAGAAAGCTGCCATCCGATCATATCCGCCGGGTGCTTCTTCAAGACCAACGTGCATGGAACCCATTAATACGCGGTTTTTAAGTGTGGTAAAACCCAAGTTCAATGGGGCAAGTAAATTCGGATATTTAGACATTTCAACTCCTGAGCATGCGTTTAGGCTGGCTATTGTTTTAGCAACTGGCAGTTTGATCCCTCAATCTTTCCAGTTTAATGCAACTTGTTGCACTAATTTATATGCCAGAATTGATTTTTATGCAACATGTTGCATAATAATCCCGAGTCACTTTTTTGAGACGTTTATGTCTTTAGCGCATGTTTTATTGACCAGCCTGATTGAAAAACCTAGCACCGGAATCGAACTGGCTCGCCGTTTTGACCGTTCCATGGGCTTCTTCTGGAATGCCACTCATCAGCAGATTTATCGCGAGCTGAATGCCATGCTGCAAAAAGGCTGGATTTCGACGATAGAAGAGGAAGACTCGAATAGCCGCAAAAAGACTTATCAGGTAGAACGTCTGGGCCGCGAAGAACTGGCCAACTGGATGTTGCAACAGAGCCCACCAGCACAATTACGTGAAGAGCTGATGGTACGTTTACGTGCCGAAGCCCAACTTGGTGGCAATAACACTTTGGCAGAGCTGGAACGCCATCTGGAACTGCATAAAGAGAAATTGAAAACCTATCAGCAGATTTTTGCCAAGGACTTTGCTCAAGCGGACGAAACTGACCGTACCTTATATATTCATAAAATGATTCTGCAACTGGGAATTGATCAGGAACTGGGTTGGATTTCCTGGCTGGAACAGGTTATTCCGCGACTGCAACAATTTGACGCACAACAATTATAAATACGGAGACACACATGCCCTTTTATCGCATGCCCGATGGTGAACAGCTGTTTGTACGCGAATACGGTCGGGGACAGCCGGTACTGGTACTCTCTGGACTTGGCATGCTGAGCTGGCAATGGAAAGCTTTTCTCTATCCGCATCAGAAAAATTTCCGTTTCATTATTCCAGAATGGCGCGGCTTTGGGGCTTCCAGTCGCTGTAAAATTCCGCCAGATAGGGATGCGATTTCCAGTCACTGGTTGGATATTCAGTCGGTAATTCAACAGCTCAATTTAGATAAATTCATTGTGCTTGCTTACTCTATGGGCGCAACCACAGCAATGCACGGCATACATTATGGCAACTTTTCCAGTCAGATTTCTGCTTATTTACATATCGATCAAACACCTAAAATTCCGGTCGATGATGCTTGGGCTTTTGGACTTTTTGGTCCACGTCATCAGGAATTTATCGACATCCTGCAGCAGCTCTCTGCCCTACTTGCACAATACCAGCAAGTTGAATTGATCCGCGATCTCGACATTTCGGTACGTAAACAAATCGCTGCCCTATGGCTAAAGTTTATTCAGCTACAAAATGAACAAAAATATAGTCTGAAAGCTTTCGCATTTATCCTAAATCAACCTCGCCTGCAAAGCCTGTTATTACCTTCCAGCCGGGTGGATTATATGGCGTGGTATATCAATAATTATTTATATCATCGTGAAGATTACCGCGAGGCTCTAGCTCAGCTTAGCTGTCCGGTGACCTTCTTTAGCGGTGTACAATCCAAGTTGTATCCTTTTGAAGGTCAGCGCCTGATTGCAGAAAGCCTGCCTCATGCCAAACAGATAATTTTCAGCAAGTCTGGCCATACGCCTTTACTGACTGAACCGCTAAAATTTTCCCGAGAACTTGGCATCTTCTTGAAAGAAAATTCGCAATCTAGCGGTTCAGCTACCTAAAGATTCAGGAGACAGAATAATGAAAAAGCTGGTGGTCTTTTCCGGTGCAGGCATGAGCGCCGAAAGTGGCATTAATACTTTTCGTGACAGTGATGGACTTTGGGAACAGCATCGTATAGAAGAAGTCGCCACACCCGAAGCCTGGGCCAAAAACCCACAACTGGTACAACGCTTTTATAACGCCCGCCGTAAAAATATTCTAGAAGCACAGCCAAATGCTGCCCACCAAGTGATTGCGGATCTTGAAGATAACTTTGATGTGCATGTAATCACCCAAAATATTGATGACTTACATGAACGTGCCGGCAGCTCCAAGGTGATCCATTTACATGGCAATATTCGTCTGGCCAAAAGCTCAGGCCCCGACGCACAAAGCACGACCGAGTTTTATCCAATTGAAGGTTCTGAATTAGATTTAAATCAACACTTTTGCAAGGCAGGATATCCGCTGCGTCCTCATGTGGTCTGGTTTGGCGAAGCCGTGCCCGCATATGAAGAAGCTCAAGACTGTGTACAGGATGCCGATATTTTTGTGGTCATTGGTACCAGCCTGCAGGTTTATCCGGTTGCCGGATTAATTCATGAGATTCCTGCAAGCTGTCAGGCCTATTACATCGACCCGAAAGCCGAGAAGCAGCATTTGCCTGGGCAGTTTTACAAAATCCCCCAAAACGCGACCGATGGCATGCAAACACTGCTAGGCTTACTGAAATCCGGGAATTAAATCTTTATGCGCTGCATTCTCTGATTGACAGCATGCAACAATCAATTTTTAATCAGCTTATCGTTGCAAGAATGGAATTAAACCATGCTGTCTGATCTGGATGACTTTTACTGTTTCGCGCAGGTAGTGGAACATGGCGGCTTTAGTGCGGCCGAACGCGCAACCGATATTCCCAAATCCAAACTCAGCCGCCGGGTGTTTAATCTGGAAGAGCGTCTGGGTGTACGTCTGATTCAGCGCAGTTCGCGTCATTTTGCCGTGACCGATATCGGCATGAATATTTATCGGCATGCACAGGTGATGCTGAGTGCTGCACAGGCAGCGCATGATTTGGTGGATCATCTGAGTACCGAACCGCGTGGAACCATTAAAGTCAGTCTGCCAGTCTCTATTGCCCAGAATGAACTGGCAAAAATTCTGCCAAATTTCCTGAAAAAATATCCCGAAATTAAAGTCCAGATGATGATCACCAATCGACGGGTCGATATTATCAATGAAGGCTTTGATCTGGCCTTACGTGTCCGTTCCAGCCTGGATGATGACCCAAATCTGGTGATCCGCCAGTTTGAAAAAATTGAGCAGCATTTATTCGCCAGTCAGGGTTATTTAAATGAATTTGGTGAACTAAAAAACCCAGAGCAACTGGCTGAACATAAAATCCTGAGTATGGCCGAAGACCATACCGAACAGTTTCTAACCTTACAAAATGAACAGCAGGAACAAAAAAAAATTCGTGTCAGTCCAACGGTTATGGGTTCTGACTTAAATATGCTGGCACAACTGGCCGCGTCAGGCTCAGGCGTCACTTTGTTGCCAGATAACGTGGTCGAGCAGTACGTGGCAAGTGGTGAACTGGTTCGAGTGCTTCCTGACTGGAAAGCACCGCATGGTATTTTCCATGTGGTTTATCCTTCACGTCGCGGCTTATTACCTGCAGTAAGGGTCTTTATTGATTATCTGGTCGCTGAATTAAATCGGCGCTAAATGAAGTACTTTTGAGAAAAACTAGACAAAAAAAATAGCTCATTCTTGGGGAAAAATGAGCTAGAGAAACTTTCACTACAGCATAGTGAGCGAAAAAAAGGGAACCTATGTATCTGACTCTTAGTTTAATCAGATATAAAATCCTAAACCACTGTTTAATGTAGTGTTTTGTATGTTTTCGTCAGCAAGAACGAGTGAGTTGTAATTTATGTAAGTGGATTATCTGAATAAAGATCATTCAATCAATATTTTAAATTTCCGGATACTCACCTGTGCCTTCAGGCCAAGGCGACAAGACTTCAAACCCGGTTTCGGTGACATAGACCATATGTTCCCATTGCGCCGACCAGGATTTATCCGTGGTGACTACAGTCCAGCCATCTTTCAGCTCTTTGACGCGGGCTTTTCCCATATTCACCATCGGCTCAATGGTAAACACCATGCCTGGAACCAGTTTAATGCCCTGACCTGGCTGACCGTAATGCAGAATGTTTGGCTGCTCGTGATAGACCTTACCGATGCCGTGACCGCAATATTCGCGCACGATGGAATAGCCTTCACGCTGTGCGACCGTTTGAATCGCATAGCCGATATCACCTAGAGTCGCGCCCGGCTTCACCGCATGAATCCCGGCCACCATGGCTTCATAGGTGGTATTGACCAGTCGCTTGGCTTCTGGAGAAGGAGTTCCAACATAGTACATCCGGCTTGTATCACCAAAATAACCGTCTTTAATAATGGCAACATCAATATTGATAATATCGCCATCCTGCAGAACGACTTTCGATGATGGAATGCCGTGACAAACCACTTCATTCGGTGAAATACAGGTGGTTTTGGTATAGCCATAATAGCCAATATTGGCGGGCGTCACTTTTAAGGTATTTACAATAAAATCATGACAGAGATCATCCAGATATTCAGTCGTGACACCTGGCTTGACATGCTCCCCGATCATCGCTAAAACTTCTGCAGCCAAACGCCCAGATATCCGCAGTTTTTCAACATCTTGCTCAGTTTTAAGACTAATCGCTGGAGCGCGCATATACCTATCCTCACTATGAATCCCTGAATTATAATCCCTTTTTTGCGAAATATGTCGCAGTTGTTGAGTTTCAGTACAGCAATTTTCCTTGAAATAGGACTTTTCACTGCTGCTTATTTGTACAAACAATAACTGACATATTTTGATAGCAAGTGCAGATATTTATTGAGCTTATAAGGAAAAATATATTTTTCAGCGATTTATCAAACATATATTTCTACCAAGATTTGAATGACTGGTTATATGATTCGCAAACTCACTAGAATCAAGGCTTCCAGCCTTAAAATAAACTCCAAAAAATTGGACATATACACTAAAATCGCTTTCTTTTGTTCTATTGATCTCCCTTTATGACAAGTCTGCGTACCCGGGATATTGTCGCCCTAGGTTTTATGACCTTTGCACTGTTTATTGGTGCGGGCAACATTATCTTCCCACCGATTGTGGCTCAACAAGCCGGTGAACACGTATGGCTCGCTGCTTTAGGTTTCCTTATTACAGCAGTCGGCTTACCCGTGATTACCATTATTGCGTTGTCTCGCGTTGAAGGCTCCATTCAGGCACTAAGCTCGCCTCTGGGCAAAGCAGCCAGTATTTTGCTGACTGTAATCTGTTACTTAGCTGTTGGCCCTTTATTTGCGACGCCACGTACCGCAACCGTTTCTTATGAAATCGGTTTTTCATCTTACTTTGGCAATGAATCTGGCAGTCTGCTCATTTACAGCATCATCTATTTTGCTGTGGTGACCATCGTGTCCTTATATCCCAATAAGATTCTGGATACCGTCGGCTATTTCCTGTCGCCACTTAAAATTATTTCTTTGATCATTTTGGGTGTAGCAGCCGTGATGATTCCTGCCAGCAATCCGCCTGCAGCGATCGATAATTACGTTACCAGTCCAGTGACTGAAGGCTTCGTAAATGGTTATTTAACCATGGATACTTTGGGCGCTTTAGTTTTCGGTATTGTGATTGTCAAAGCCATTACTTCACGTGGTGTAACCGATAAAAAACTGATTACCAAATATGCAGTGAATGCCGGCATTATTTCTGGTATTGGTTTAACTCTGGTGTATTTAAGTCTGTTTAAACTTGGACTAGGTAGCCATGAGATTGCACCAAATGCAGCCAATGGTGCCATTATCCTGCATGCATATGTACAACATGCTTTTGGCGATATGGGTGCTTACTTCCTGTCCGGCATGATTTTTATTGCCTGTATGGTCACTGCAATTGGTCTGACCTGTGCCTGCGCTGAGTATTTTTCCAGCTTGACCAAAATTCCGTACAAGATCTTTGTATTTATTCTGGTGGGCTTCTCACTGGTGATTTCAAATCTGGGTTTAACCAAACTGATCGCTGTTTCGGTTCCAGTCTTAAGTGCGATTTATCCGCCTGCCATTAGCGTCATTATGCTGAGCTTCTGTGCAAACTTCTTCAAGAAACCATCTCATGTGATTGCGCCAGTGACCCTGGTGGCCTTGATCTTTGGTATTTTTGATGGATTAAAAGTCGCTGGTTTTGAATTGCCTGCATTACTGCAAAATTTACCTCTATCAGATCAGAATCTGGCCTGGTTTATCCCGTCCATGATTGTATTGCTGATTACAGCTGTGATTGACCGTATTAGAAACTAAAACTTCTAGGATGTCTGAAAAATCGTATTTTTACCCAAAATCCGGTTTGAGCGTGATCAATAATTGTCAGGTTTTACCCAAACGGACATTTATTGTTTCTTAATAATGACATCAAATCACCGCTGTAAATCTTGATACTAAGATTTTCTATAAAATATGATGTATAGAATTGCACTTTAATTATTTTATTTTTTATATAAATAGATCTCTTGCGAAAGTAAAAAATTGTTTATACTAGCCCCATGAAATATGAAAATTTAACTAGATTTAATGATGGGGAATTTAAACGACT